>CAYPNL010000156.1:0-7362 GCA_964412045.1 uncultured Desulfobacteraceae bacterium | reverse complement strand
CACCAACACCTTGCCGAGGTGCAAGAAACGTATAACGATCTCTTGGTCCTGCTCTTTCATGGGAATTTTTCCCCTGCTTCCAAGCGTGCCCTGGCCGAGCTTGAACAATTCAGCACGCACGATAGCCACGTTCCGGTCTACGCCCTTGATGTGGAGAAGGTGAAGGGAGTCCATAAACACTTCGATGTGAAAACCGTTCCCACGGTGGTGGCCCTCAAGAACGGGGACGTAGCCCATCGACTGGAAGGGGTTGAGAGCGCCCAGTTCTATGCCCGCCTGTTCTCCGGGAGCCGTGCTTCCGCCTCTAAGACAACCAAGGCCGGCGGCCCTGCCCACCGCGTGATCGTCTATAGCGGACCGAGCTGTCCTTACTGCGGCGCTGCAAAGGCGTACCTCAGGCGACAGGGGGTGAGCTTCCGTGATATCGATATCTCCCGTGACCAGCATGCAGCACAGAGCCTGGTCAGACGGAGCGGTCAGATGGGAGTGCCCCAGATCGATATCGACGGGCATCTCATCGTGGGTTTTGACAAGACAAAGATCGACAGAATGCTCACAAACTAGAAAGGAGAGACAGACCATGAACTTACAACCCATACACGGACGGGTCTTAGTGAAACCCTTTGAGGCAGGAGAGAAGACCTCCGGCGGCATCTACATCCCCGACACCGCAAAGGGAAGACTTCAGGAAGGTGAGATCGTTGCCGTAGCAGAGGATGCAACCGATGAGGTTGCTGTCGGAGATCGGGTGATCTATAAGGAATTCGGCGGCACCGAGGTACGGGTAGACGGAGAGGATTATGTCTTGTTTACCGAGGATGATCTCCTGGCAAAATATGTAGCAGTGGATGAGATACCGGAATAGGGATAGACGGGGAGAATCTGCCACAAGTACGGCGGACAAACCGGTGAACCGGAGAGCCTGAGATAAAACAGGCCAGAGAGACCGGATCACCACTGCAAGAAGTTCTTATATTCATCAATGAAAAATCTTCGTTAAATCCGGTACTGCCTACCAGGATTATGAGCAATGAAGGAAGACTTTGCGGGAGATGCCAATGAAGTGCCGTTACCACCCTGATAGGGAGGCCAAAGTGGTATGTCAGAAGATGGGGGTCGGCTATTGCCAGGAGTGTTTGGAAAATTGTGAGGCATGTACTGATCCTTGTACCTACTGTAAGTTCAGGCCGGCATGTATGATATGGGAACTCTGCAGAAAAAGCGAAAAAAGATATCGTCTGGAGAGAGCAGCTAGTGGAGAGTTAGAGACGTAGCTCAAAAAAGGGTGCCTTTGCATGATGAGGCTTACAGGCTGCCTCTTGAAAAAGATGTAACAATTCAGCTCTTTGAAACTACCTGGTGAATGGGCATGGAGGTGTCTTTTTCCTCATCATACCCTTGAACAGGGGGCATCAGCATGCCGCTTCAAACCATGCGCATAAGCAACTCCTCATTGTCTTCTAGGGACCTTGTCTGTGTGCGCTCGTTTGAAGCGGCCTACCGACTCGTCTTTATTGGGGTATTATGAGAAAAAAGACACCTCCATGCCCATACGTGCCGCACCAAGGGGAGCTATTTTGCGTCGAGCAAAGGCCGGGATGAGTTTTCAAAGAAAAATGTTACAAAAAAATATATTTGAAAGGAGCTGGTTATGGAAACTATGTTCAAGGGATTCACGCTCGGCACTCTTGAGATGGTGAACCGTTTCGTATTTCCGCCGATTAAGCTTGCCTATGGCAACCCTGACGGTACGGTGGCGGACCGGCAACTGGTATTTTATGGACAAATAGCCAAAGAAGGACCGGCTGTGGTGATACTGGAACCCGTCTCTGTTACACCTGATGGAAAGGAGCAGCCCAAACAGCTCTGTGTCCATCTCCCTGGAAGTATCGAGGAACTGAGGAAGCTAGTTGGGGTGATCCATGCCGAAAATCGTCTCGCCTGCCTTCATCTGAATCACGCTGGTGCGGCCGCTAACCCTATGGCAACGGGCGCCAAGCCCAAGGCCCCTTCGAGCATTACCTGTCCGCCTAGCGGCAAGGAATCAGAACCTCTGAGCGAAGAGGAGATTGACAGCATCATTACCGGTTATAGGGCTGCAGCACACAATGCCGTAAAGGCAGGATTCGACCTGATCGAGATCCAGGCCGGTCATGGTTACCTCATGTCGCAGTTTCTCAACAAGAAGATAAACAAAAGGGATGATCGCTACGGCCGGGATCGGCTGCTCTTTGCAGAACAGGTCCTGTCGGCTGTGAAGAAAGGTGCTCCGGATACCCCTTTTATGGTTCGGATCTCCGGCAATGAGATGTCACCCGCGTTTGGTATAAGCCAAGAGGACCTCTTGCCCTTTCTGAACCTGGCAGAGCAGGTGGGTGCGAGTGCAATCCATGTGGGTATGGGCAATACCTGCTTCAGCCCACCCTGGTATTTTCACCATGCCAGCCTTCCAGAAAAGCCCCAGGTTGATGCCCTGAAATGGCTCCGCACGGAGACTCACCTGCCTCTTATTGTTGCAGGAAGGATGGGCAGAAAGGAAAGGGTAGAGGAGATCGTGGGAGATGGATTTGCCGATATCATAGCGCTCGGAAGGCCGATGATTGCCGATCCTCATGTGCTGGAAAAATGGCAGAGGGGAAGGGATGAAGAGGTGATATATTGCGGGTATTGCCTTCAGGGCTGCCTCCATCGCCTGAAGAGCGGACAGCCCCTGGGGTGCAACGTGAACCCGGAGATCGGTTTGCCTCCCTTGGAGCGCAGCGATCAACCCATGAAAGTCCTGATTGCCGGAGGAGGCCCTGCCGGAATCAGTGCGGCTATATACCTGATGCAACGGGGTCACCAGGTCACCCTTGTTGAGGAGAGAGGCAACCTTGGTGGGCAATTCGCCCTTGCGTGGAAGGCGCCAGGCAAAAAAACCATGAAAGAGGGGTTACACGGTTTAGAGCGGGCTGTGAGGGAGAGCGGAACATCAATACTCACGAATAGGACCGTGGACCGAGAGCTTGTGGAGGAGTATAAGCCGGATCTTCTTGTATGGGCAACCGGAGCTATACAGAATATACCTGAAATCCCAGGACTTCACGATCAGTACACGATGACGTCTCTCGAGTTTTTCAGAGGTGAAAAGGAGGTACACGGCCCCAGAGTTCTAGTGATTGGGGCCGGAAGAACAGGCCTTGAGATTGCAGAGAAACTCGGCAAGGAAGGCTATGAGGTGGTTACCACAAAGCGGACCGATCCTATCGGAAGCATGATGGAGATGATTACCAAGACCCTTGCCCTGGCAAGGATCGGGCAGATTCCAAAGGTCACGCTGATGCCCCATACCACGGTGAAGGCCTTCTTACCGGAAACAGTTGACATAGAGCAGGACGGACTAAGGATGTCGTTAGAACCTTTCCAGACGGTCATCTTATCCTCCGGTACAGTATCAGCGCCGGGACCTGATGAGGGGATCAGGGAGGTCGTTTCCAAGATCGAAATACTAGGCGATGCCAGAGAGCCAAAGGATATCTTCACTGCTGTGCATGCGGGCTATACCTTAGCTCAAGGTTATTAAGCCCGGCTTTGTATAGCATGGAGACTTATTGTAAATCAGGAGGTAGGTATGTGCTTGAGCACCGTTTATGTTGATTCTGATACGGGCAAAGAAGAAATTATGCGGGACGTTGCGGAGATGGAAGCAGAAGGAGAGGGTTTCAATCTTTTTAGTCTTATGGGAGAAAGAGTATTCGTCAAGGGCAGGATAAAACGGGTGGACTTCATCGATGAGCACACGGTTGAGATAGTGAGGGAAAGAGGATTGTGAAGATCATGGCAGAGTCGAGCCTTTATCCTATAATAACTAAGGAGCTTGCTCCTCAAGTGAGTCTTTTAGGCAAGTGATTGCCCAGAGGGTTATTTTTATTGATCTGGCCCTCTGAGCACAGTCGGCGATGGTTACGAAAATGGATAAAAAAGGGACGCCTGAATATATTCGTTCCGGAAGCGGGGAAGAGGTCGAGCTGAGGGGAACCACGATTTATCCTGGTATCGGGATTGGAAGGGTGCGTGTCCTTGATCGAGAACGTTTTGTGTCCAAAGGTAAGATTCCAGCGGATCAAGCGCAGGCAGAAAAACAACGCTACAACCAGGCAGTACAGCTGGTGATTGATCATCTGCTTGAACATATCCAAGAAGACCATTCTGATTCCTCGCTCAGCGCTTCTATGATATTGAAAAGCCACCAGGCGATACTCACGGATAAGCAGTTTCATGACGCAGTGCGATCAAGGATTGTAGACGAATTAAAGAACGCAGCGTGGGCGCTTGACCTGGAGGCGAGGAAGATCATCACCCAGCTAGAGGCGAGCAGGAGCCCGTATCTCGCCTCACGCACGGAAGATGTGAGGGATTTGGTGTCGAGCATCGCCCATGCACTCTCTTCAACACCGAAGACGTATAAAAAGACTTTATCACAGAAGAAAAAATCCCAGGTCCTCATCTCCGGGAACCTTTACCCCTCATGGGCCATTGAGGCTCGACGTTTTAGATCCGTCGCATTTGCCACCGAAAGCAAAGCACTTTCATCTCATGCGGCAATCCTTCTCAGGGGATTCGGAATTCCTGCCGTCGGTGGGGTGAGTGGCCTCAGGGAGCAGGTGGCAGACGGAGACGAGATAATCATCGACGCCATCAACGGGGTCGTTATCATTCGGCCGCGTTCCGAAACTCTCCACAAATTCGCTGCCTTGAAACAGCAGTTTGAGCTTCCTGAAGAGCTAATCCCCTTACCACCTATTGGGGGCAACACCAAAGATAATATTCCTATCTGTTTGATGGCCAATATCGACAATCCAGATCAAATCCAGCTCGCTGGCCGCAATCGACTCGAGGGAGTTGGCCTGTTTCGTACGGAATTCTCGGTTCTGCAATCTAACACCTTTCCGACAGAGGAGGAACAATATGCCATCTATCGGCATGTGTTCACTACTGCTGACAGGAGAGTCATAATCCGGACCTTTGATATAGGCGGTGATAAACAGATTGCCGGCCTCAATTACTGCACTGGGCAAAATCCCGCTTTAGGGGTTCGAGGGGTTCGACGTCACCTTTTATGGCACCCCGAGGAACTTCGGATTCAACTTCGCGCCATTCTTCGCGCCGCTGTGGGATGTCAGGTAGACATATTGCTCCCGATGGTCACCACAGTGGATGACATTCGCCAAGCAAAGAAAATCCTTGAAAAGGTCAAAGAAGGATTGTGTCTGGAGGATACGCCATTCTCCGATGATAGTAGGCTCGGCGCCATGATCGAGATCCCTGCTGCAGCGATTGCCATAAGCGAGATTTTGGCTGAGGTTGATTTTGTCAATATCGGCACTAATGATCTGCTCCAGTATTTCGTGGCTGCTGACCGGGATAATGATGCTGTTCTCGGGTATGAGAATTTCGAGAACAAGGCATTTCTTTGGCTTCTGAAATTCATCCTAGAAAGAGCCGCTGAGGTAGGCAAGGAAAAGAATGTAACAGTTTGCGGAGAGTGTGCCTCACGCCCAGAGCTTGTCCCACTCCTGCTTGCCCTCGGCTTCAGGTCTTTGAGTATTACGCCAACCTCAGCTCAGTCGGTCCGTGATGCCATCGCAAGCATTGATTTATGCCATTCAGCAAGCAGATGAAGCTCACCACAACAAGCTGCCGGGTATCAAATCAGAATTGCGCCGACTCCTAGCGCCTCCTGACCAAAACCTCATAGCCTTTTGCCTTTAAATCCTTCACCGTCTCATCCACCTTCTCGGTGTCAACGTGGACCACGATATCCTTTCCGCCTACCTCCGTGCTCGAGATCATGTGAAGGGTCAAGATATTCATCCCCTTTTGTGAAGAGGCCTTGTATATGTCTTCGAGGATAGGTTTATCGATCTTGGCAATGACCTCGACCCTGGTAAGGCAATGCGTTCACGTGACAAAATCATATGCAAGGTCTTTCGAACAATGCTGGGCGATTACATAATTTGCCTGAAATCATAGTCAGTTACCCTGTCTCCTTTTGGCGGCTCTGTGCTTAACGGAAGCTCAAGATACACGCGGTTTCCCGGTCTAAAGCCCATCTTTTCATAAAAAGGTAGCTGCATGGCATCGGATAGGGATACAATAGTATAGATCTTATCCACATCGAGATCCATAAATCGTTTTTTATAATCCTCAAATAGCATCCTCGCAATCCCTTTATGCTGAGAATCCGGGTGGACACCTATCGTGTGTATCCATCCCATATTCTCGGGCATGCCAAATTCCCTTGATCCGATATCCCCCAGGATGAATCCTACGACCCTTCCATTGAGTTCAGCTATCCTTGAGCCCAAGAAACGGCGTTCCTTGTTTTTTTGAAGCTCTCTTTCCCAGTATTTTGGTCGCCTTATTCCCAGATTCATTTCCTCAATCTCAACAATGAAATCGACGTCGGATTCTCGTATCTCCCTAATCCTCATACCTGACAAATCGATAGTATCCATATGCCCCACCTCCTAGAGGTCTTTATGACGAGTTGCTTGTGCGCATGGTTTGAAGCGGCACGCTGATGCCCCCTGTTAGAGGGTATGATGAGAAAAAAGACACCCCTATGCCCATTCACCGGGTCGTTTTAAAAGGCTAACGTATTACGAATTTTTTAAAATAAAAAAAGAGAAAGGCACTTTTTTTCTATTATCTCAATCTACGAGCAAAAAAACAAGCGCAAATGGGGGGAGTAAAAGGCAGTGGCAGAGAATTATGCAAAGTCACGCACGATTATCTTTATGCTTGATTCATGCTGCCACATTGATACACTAATCGCTAATCGCTAACCACTCTAAGAGGAATGTTTTAATGAAGACGCTGGCTCTGTTCTCCGGGGGCCTTGATAGCATTTTGGCCGTAAAGCTGATCGAGGAGCAGGGGATTGATATAGGGGGTATCTGTTTCGAATCCCCCTTCTTCTCAGCTCAAAGGGCTCGTCAGTCGGCCCGCTCCATCGGGCTTGCTCTGGCCGTCGTGGATATTACGGAGCCTCTGCTTGAGATAGTCCTGAGCCCACGGCATGGCTATGGGAAAGGCTTGAACCCCTGCATTGATTGCCACATCCTCATGTTCAGGACGGCCGGGGCGATGCTGGAAGGGGAAGGGGCTCATTTTATGGTGAGTGGTGAGGTGGTAGGGCAACGTCCCATGTCCCAAAATCTTCGATCGCTGTCCATCATTTCACGTGAATCGGGTTTCGATGATCTGGTTCTGAGGCCGCTTTCAGCAAAGAGGTTGCCTGAAACCCTTGCGGAAAGGAAGGGATGGGTAGATAGGGAAAGACTGCTCGGGCTCTCAGGGCGTTCCCGAAAGCCGCAGATT
>CAYPNL010000155.1:0-3354 GCA_964412045.1 uncultured Desulfobacteraceae bacterium | reverse complement strand
CTTTCGTTTGAAGGTAGGTTTCCTCGCCGATGAGGATCTCGCCGCCCTTTGCGATTTGCTGTAAACGTGCGGCGGTGTTCACGCAGTCCCCGATGGCGGTGTAGTCCATTCGGTTCTCGGAGCCCACGTTTCCCACAATGGCGCTCCCGGTGTTGATTCCGATACCTACCGCAAATGTCTCTTTCCCTTGCTCTGCTCTTTCCCTCATTAACTCCTCGGTAGCATCTTGCATTGCGATGGCAGAGGTGATGGCATCGAAGGAGTGGTGGTTCGTTGAGGGCATAAGTCCGAATACGGCCATGAGCTGATCACCGATGAATTTATCCAGGATGCCGTAATTCTTAAAGACGATATCCACCATGAGGTTAAAGAACTCGTTCAACAATGCCACAACCTCCTCGGCGGCCATCCTCTCGGCAATGGTGGTAAAGGAGCGGATATCGGCGAAAAGAATAGTCACCTCTTTTCTTTCATTCTCCAAAAAAACATCATCCTTGGAGTGTATGAGCCTTTCAACGAGATTTTCTCCCACATACCGGCTCAGCCTACCTCTGAGCTCTATCTCCTCCTTTGTCTTCTTATAAGATTGAGAGATATCCCTGGCATAGAGCATGAGCTGCACGGATTGCTCCTTAATCCCTCTCTGAGCCTCCTGTAACTTCATAAGCACGGAGTTAACATGCGCTGCAATATCGTTGAGTTCCTGATCGCCCCGTATCTGGATCGGGTCGCTCATTCCATCCGCGTCTATACTGACGATTTTGCGAGCAAGGTTTCCCAGGGAGTCAGCGGAACTCCTCAAAAGGGAGAAGCCGGCAAGGATGGAAAGCAGTGCGAGCGCGGCAAAGAGCACAATCATATCGCTGATATTGATCCGCTCAAACACGAACAGATGGGTTACCAGAAGGAAGGGAATAATGCCCAACAAGACCAATACGATCCTCGTTTTTCCGGTAAAACTTACAGAGTTTCTATGCCTGGATTTCATCATACAATCGTATTCACAGGGCTCTATACCGTTTGAGATACAATGGCGAATCGAGTTTAACGGCTACGCATACCGGTTGAGCCTCACCGATCGCAGCCGCATTGCTGCACGTCCCTATCCGCACGACCTTTGCCGTTCCCTTCATGGATGCCTTTATCTCATCGGTTCCCGGCAGAAAGATGCTCACCTCCAGGGATTGTTCGACAAAGTAGCGCTCGGCATTCTCGGTAAGAAACCTGGCGCCCTCACCGGAGACCTCATCCAGGGCGGTCATCTCCTTGTGGTCCCTTCCTTGCCTGTCACGGGAGATTACCTCGACCCTAAAGTCAATGGAGTGCCTATCAAAGCGCCTTCTGTCTTTATGTATGGACATAGTATTAACAGGCATTAGTGGTGATGAGCTGGATAAACCCGGATTTTTCAAGCCTGACCATTGTTTTTTTGGGCTATTCCCCTCGCCACATAAGAAACATCGGAGAGAGGTTTAGTGTCGGTTGCGTTGACCTCCTCTTTGATTTTCAAGATTTCAGCTACGTTCTCTAAAAACACATCCACTACCTGTGGATCAAAATGAGCACCCCGCTCTTCTTTGATGATGCCTATTGCTTTCTCGACTGGGAACGGGTCCTTGTAGGGCCGCTTGGAGGTAAGGGCGTCGAAAACATCCGCAAGGGCCACAATTCTCCCGGAGAGAGGAATTTTATCTCCGGCAAGACCCTGCGGATATCCTTTGCCGTTCCATTTCTCATGGTGGGAAATGGCGATCTCCTCCGCGAGTATGCCCACTTCCGACTTGGAGTAAGAGAGAAGATTTGCGCCTATGATACAGTGTGTCTTCATGATGCCGAATTCCTTCTCGGTCAATTTTCCCGGCTTCAGCAAGATACTATCCGGGATTCCGATTTTCCCTATATCGTGCATGGGAGCGGCATAGAGAATATTTTGAACCTCCTTGTCAGGCATGCCAAGATTTTCCGCAAGCAAGGCACTGTAACGACTCATGCGCATGATGTGATCGCCCGTGTCCTCATCTTTGTATTCTGCGGCGAGAGCAAGCCGGTGAATAGTGTCGAGGTACGCCTCCTCTAATTCCGCATGTGCCTCTTTCAGTGTCCTGTAATTTGTCGTGAGGTCTTCGGTGTGTTTGTAGAGCTGCTGGTAGACTGCCTGAAGCTCTTCCCCTTTCCCCTTTTCAGATTTATAGATCCTGGAAAAGTCCTCAGCATATTTTTTGAGCTGGTCTCGTGTCAACGAGGCGTCAGGGACCATGCTTTTAGTCATGAGAATCACCGTTTATTTGATGCTGGATGCTGGATGAAGTTGATCATTGTTATTTTTCGCTTATGTGTTCTTTTTCCACTGATTGAATGAACTGATTGAGCTTTTTTCCTAAGGTATCTAACCTGTTATGAAGCGATTCATACAAATCCTTGTCGTCGAATGATCCTGTTTCAAAAAGCGTTTCTAAGTGATCGATGGTTTCGTCATTCGAGGCAATTGCAAACGTAAGGAACCTGATGAATTCCTGTTTATACCTGCGTCTACCATATCCCTCGACAATCGCTGATTTTACCGATTTTATTGACCTTCGGATCTGGCTTCCCTCTTCGAACATTTCGAATTTAGGTAATTGAACAAGTGTCATTCTATGAATATCGATGACTACTTCGCGTGCTAATTGCCAAATCTCTAATTTCCTGTAGCTCATATTTTACCCTGCTTATGCCGTATCTTAAATCCAGCATCCAGTATCCAGCATCCAGCAACCAGCATCCAGCATCCAGCATCAACCTCCCAACACCTCCTCCACCTTCTTGATCAACTCCAGGGGGCTGAAGGGTTTGGTAAAATAGGCGTCAGCGCCGGCCTCAAGGCCTTTTTCCTTATCAAACTCCTGGCCCTTTGCAGTCAGCATGATAATGATGCTGTCTTTCGTATCCGGGTCATCCTTGAGGATGCGTGCAGCCTCAAGGCCATCCATATTTCCAGGCATCATGATATCCATGATAATGAGGTCGGGCTTGTTATTCCTGGCAATCTCAATGGCCTCCTTCCCGTTTTGAGCCTGAAGGATTTCGTAATCCTCCACTCTGAGTGTTATCTCAACCAGCCTTCTCACCTCTGCGTGGTCGTCTACGATAAGAATCTTTTTCATGCTTTCTCACCTCCCGTTCGTATTTTAGATTTTGGATTTTAGATTTTGGATTTTGGATTTATCTCCTTTTTCGTGATGTTTTAATTGACACAACAATGATAGAGATAAGTTCGTTGTTTTCTTTCATCAGAGAATCTATGAAATCATTGTCAAGAATCTTCGTCTCTTTAATCAGTTCAAGCCAAAACAATGTTTCATCAGCTTCTTCCTC
>CAYPNL010000154.1:0-2372 GCA_964412045.1 uncultured Desulfobacteraceae bacterium | reverse complement strand
ACGGCAGGGATCGTGGCAGTGGGCAGAGATCTGACGGAGCGCCGGAAATTTGAAGCGCAGCTCTTTCAGTCGCAAAAACTTGCCGCCTTGGGCGTCATGGCCGGGGGGATTGCTCATGAGGTCAGAAACCCCCTGGCGATCTCATCCTCGGCCGCCCAGTTTCTTGAGGAAGATGATATCACTACAGAATTTCGAAAGGAGTGTGCCGAAAAAATTCTAACAGGCATTCAGAGGGCATCCAATATTATCGAGAATCTTTTGAGGTTCGCTCGCCCCTCTGAGAATAGCAGCGTAGCCAAGCTCGATCTCGCTGCCCTACTCAAAGACACACTGAATCTTGTTAAAAACCAGGCCGGCATTCAAAAGATCTATATCGTGCTCAATCTTCTTAAGGAACCGGCGCTGATCATCGGTAATGGAAGCCTCCTCCAACAGATGTTTATGAACCTCTTCCTGAATGCCATGAATGCCATGCAGGACGGGGGAACGCTCAGCATCTCCATGGAGCGGTTGGCCGGTGAGGTTGCTGTCGGCATTGCAGATACGGGACAAGGGATTCCCGAGACGGAGATTAACAAGATCTTCGACCCTTTTTACACCACCTCGCCTGTGGGAAAAGGAACAGGGCTGGGCCTCTCTATCTCTTACTCCATCATCAAACAGCACTCGGGCGCCATCGAGGCGGAGAGCGTTGAAGGGAAAGGGAGCACGTTTACGGTCAAGTTGCCGGTTGTATAGTTGGAAACTGGAAACTGGAAATTTGAAACTGGAAACTGGAAATTTGAAACTTGATATTAGGAGGGCTGAGAATGAAAGCAATTCATGAGCTGGACGTTTACAAACTGTCTGAAGATCTTTCAGATCTCATTTGGTATGCCTTTGATGGATGGCCAAAGAAAGTTCAACAAACCATTGGTTACCAAATCATCCGATCAGCAGATAGTATTGCCGCGAATATTGCCGAAGGTTATGGAAGATACACTCCTGCTGACAGAAAATTATTTTACCGTTATGCAAGGGGTTCATTTGAAGAAACAAAAGCTTGGCTTCGTAAACTCATCCGCAGAAAGATTATCGGTGATGAAGAAGTCGGAACATACACGGCGATTATTGATGAACTTGGTCCAAAGTTAAACGCATTCATTAGGAGTACAAAATGAATACTATCAATAAACAATCTAGTTTCAAATTTCAAGTTTCTAGTTTCAAATAATGCCGAAACTCAATGCATTTATCAGAAGCACGAAATAATAGGCTATCCTCAATGTCAATGCCTGATTCCGAGTTTCAAGTTTCCAATTTCAAATTTCTAATTTCAACCATCAAGGATTATCTATGAATGGAAAAAATGACCTCTTTCTCATCGTCGACGATGAGCCGGATATGTGCTGGGCCTTGGAGCATATACTCGAAAAAAACGGGCTTGCATCAAAGAAGGCGTTCACCGGCAGCGAGGCCCTCGACTTGATGGAGGGCAATCGTTTCCGTGTGGCATTTCTGGACGCCAAGCTACCGGATATGGAAGGAATGGAACTGGCAAGGCAGATACGAAAACGAGATCCTGCTGTCCGCATCATGATGATTTCCGGTTACTTCTACCGGGACGATGATGCCGTGCAGAAGGCCGCAGCAAAAGGGTTGATAAACGGATTTATCGGAAAGCCATTCAACCATGATGAGATCCTGAAGGCCGCCGAGATCACAAAGGAATCGGATCTCTAAAAATATGGAGGCATCTCCATAGAGCCCGTACCCTGATCATCCCTAATCATACTCCTCGCTCACCGGCTTCTTTATGCTTCTTTGAAATATCACTACCGATGGTATCGTAAAAAGACGTATTCATTGAATGTGTTGTTGAGATTTTTTTACGGGACCATCAATATTTACAGAAGAAAAATGATTGCTCTCTCTATGGCATGGATCTCGCAGTATGGATAAATAAGGCTGCCTTAGATACTACCGGTACTGGTAACCAAGTATTCTATAAGAAAGGAGGATTGTGATGGCAAAGATCCAAAAATCAACAGATTCTTCGAGTTTGGCCGAGGTGGTTGACCGCATCCTTGACAAAGGCATAGTAATCGATGCATGGGCCAAAGTTTCTCTGGTCGGGATCGAGCTTCTTGCTGTCGAGGCACGGGTGGTAATTGCTTCCGTCGAGACCTACCTGAAGTACGCAGAGGCCATCGGCTTGACAGCTACTGCGGCTGCCCCTGCATAAGCCGGGCTCGGGAAACGGGGTCTTCTTACCGTGGGGGCCGGCTCAACAAGCCCTCATGGTAAGATGCCCTGCATCAACATTCCATTATCAAGAAGCCCTACCTAACTATGGAAGTCGCCCCCTGCTCTCTCCTTTGCACGATTGGGAA
>CAYPNL010000153.1:0-8308 GCA_964412045.1 uncultured Desulfobacteraceae bacterium | reverse complement strand
TATCAGCTCCAGGTCCTCGACATACTCCCGGAATGGAGCGGAGCGAAGAAGACAAAAGGCCTCTTCATCTGTTTGGGGCACCTCTCTCAGGGATTCAGGCTTCTGGAAACAGGGCTTGTGGTGATCACCGAGGACGAGATATTCGGCGAGAAGATTGGAGGGAAAAGGAGAACTAAAGGCGATAGGAAGCGGGCGATTCCCTGGACGGGGTTCAGCCAATTGAAGGCAGGCGATTTGGTAGTTCATAGGGAACACGGCATCGGTCGTTTTGAGGGCTTATCCAAGAGGGAGATTGAAGACCGAACAAGGGATTTTGTCATTATTGCCTATGCGCATAATGATCGACTCTACCTGCCGGCGGACAGGATACAGATCCTCCAGAAATACGTGGGGGTGGACGATGAGAATCCTCAGATAGACACCCTGGGCGGGAAATCATGGGCACTGGCAAAGAAGAAGGCCAAGAGGGCCATAGAGAGGATAGCCAAGGACCTCGTGAAGCTCTACGCTGTGAGAAGATTCCTCAAGGGGTTTGCCTTTTCTAAGCCGGATAGCAGCTACAGGGAGTTCGAGGCGGGCTTTGAGTACGAAGAGACCCCTGACCAGAGCACCGTTATTGATGAGGTGCTCACCGACATGGAATCCGAGCGGCCTATGGATCGGCTCATCTGTGGCGACGTGGGATTCGGAAAGACAGAGGTAGCCATGAGGGCTGCGTTCAAGGCAGTTGCCGACGGCAAGCAGGTCGGTGTTCTCGTACCGACTACCATCCTGGCTGAGCAGCACTTTCAGACGTTCTCAAAGCGATTCAGCTCCCACCCGGTGAAGATAGCCGCGCTCAGCCGCTTTGTTTCCCGCAGGGATCAGACACGAATTGTCCATGAGGTGCGGACGGGAACAATCGATATCATCATTGGAACCCATAGAATCCTCTCAGATGACATAGCGTTCAAGGAATTAGGCTTACTCATCGTTGACGAGGAACAACGGTTCGGTGTGAGGGCCAAAGAGAAATTGAAGAAGCTTCGTCAATCCGTTGACGTGCTCGCCATGACCGCAACACCTATTCCGCGGACACTGCATCTGAGCCTGATGGGTGTCAGGGATCTCAGCATTATTCAGACTCCGCCTGCTGACAGACTCTCTATTCAGACCTATGTGGCACGATACGATGAGGACATCATTCGGCATGCCATAGAAAGGGAGCTGGACAGGGGAGGGCAGGCCTTTCTGGTTCATAACCGGGTTCAGACGATTGACCGGATGGCGCACCGGCTGCGAAGCCTTGTTCCCCATGCCCGGTTCGACATTGCCCATGGGCAGATGAGGGAGAGGGATCTTGAGAGGGCGATGATGAGATTCTTGGCCAAGGAGACCGACGTGCTGGTGTGTACCACGATCATCGATTCGGGGCTGGATATCCCTTCTGCCAACACCATCATCATCAACAATGTTGATCGTTTTGGTCTTTCCGAGATTTATCAGCTCAGGGGGAGGGTAGGAAGGGCACATGTGAAGGCCTATGCCTATCTTCTGATATCGAATCACGCAGCACTCACGGGTGATGCGCAGAAAAGGATCAAGGTATTGATGGATTTTTCACAGCTCGGCTCAGGGGTGACCATTGCCATGCACGACCTGATGATACGGGGAGGGGGAAACATGCTCGGTTTTTCTCAATCGGGGCATATCAAGGCCATCGGCTATGAGCTTTACGTGAGATTGATAGAACAAGCCATGGCAGAGCTCAAGGGAGAGGTATGGCAGGAGGAGATATACCCTGAGATCACTACTGATCTGCCGATATTCATCCCCGGAGGATATATCGAGGAGATCGATGTCAGGCTTGACATATACAAGCGTCTGTCCAGCGTTGGGGACAAGGCCGAATTAGAAGAGATAGCACGGGAGATCGAGGATAGGTTCGGCCCTCCGCCGAAAGAGGTGGCCAATCTTCTCGCCATGATCAGGATCAAGATAGGCCTCAAGAGGATTGGATCGATAAAGCTCGATATCACGGATTCCGCCATGGTATTTTCCTTCTCAAAGGATACTCCTCTCCCTCCTTCTCGCCTGGTTGAGAACGCGATGAGCAGGCCTGAACAGTTTCGTTTCCTGTCGGATCAGAAGCTCAGGGTTGCGTTCAGCCAAAAGGACTCAATGGAAATTCTGAAAGAGGCCGAGGAGCTCGTGGACGGGTTTTCACGCTCTATGGAAGGCCCCTCCTTAACCCGTAGATCGGCAGCAGCATGAAATTGTCCTTGCAAAAGAACTGATAAAGCTGTAATTTGAAATAGTTAGAGTGAGTTCTCAATCATCAAAGATTATCCAAACAGTATGAGGAAGGGCATCGTTTTCTTGGTAAGCGCGCTCTTGATTTCGACCTGCTCTGCATGCTCCAGGAATACGGGATCGAATCAAGGCGTGGTAATACGGGTGGGTGATCGATCGATTACAGGGGAGGATATCACAAGGATCGTGAAGTTCACCTCCTTGGAAAACGGCATCCCAGCAAACATGGTGTGGTCATCCATGAATAGCCTTGCGAAGAAGATTATTGACGATTCCCTTATCTTGGCATACGGAAAGGATAGGGGGATTGGGTTGGATGAGATTGAGCTGGAGAAGGACGTACGGGACATAGTGAGTGATTATCCGGGGGAAAGCTTTAAACAGACCCTCCTAGCGAGATGCATAGACTATAGTGAATGGAAGGAGAAATTACGTGAACAGCTCCTGATTCGAAAGATCGTCAGGCAGCGAATGAAATCCATCGGCCCTATCTCTTATGATGCGATTCGATCACACTACGAGACGATGCCTGAGGAATTCTCGCATCCCCCACGGGTAAAATTCGTCCATGCCATTGCTGCCACGAGAAGTGATGCGGAGGCCTTGCTTACCAGGATCAGGGGCGGTGAAAAGATAGAGGAGATAGTGCAGGGCAAGACCCTCGGCAATGGTATTCGGGCGGACCTCAACACGAGGTGGCACAGCAAGGATATGCTTCCCCCGGCCCTCTCTGAGGCAGCATTTTCCGTGCCGGTCGGTGAAGTAAGCCCTATTATTCAAACGCCTTACGGCTTCCACGTGATAAAGGTACTACAAAGAGATCTCGCGGGAAGGAAAGACCTCATGGAGGTAATGAGTGAGATCAAGGAGACACTCCTCAGCAGGGAGAGGGAAATCCTCTATGACCGATGGCTTGAAGAGTTGAGGCAGCACTATCCAGTTACCGTGAATTATGCCTTATTGGATACGATACGGATGATGAATGAGGATCAGTAGTTCCACGCGATCACGGCAAAAAGAGACCTCCCTATGCAGGAGATCTGGGTTGTTCAGGTATGATCGTGAGGTGCCTTTTAGATGGTCGAAGGGATCGAGGAGGCTCACCGGCAACCATCATCAGGCAGTCTTTGTCATCGTGCTGCTGAGTGCAGTCTGCATGACATTCCTATCCGATCTTAGCGCGGAGATAACCAATAGGGTTGTTGCTACGGTGAACAGCGACATCATTACCCTTTATGAGCTCAATTGCTCGATCGAACAGGTCACCGGCCTGAGCGCTTCGAATTTGAGGCTGCAAGATGAGGAGCGTTTTTACCAGGTACGCAGGGCTGTGTTGAATAACCTCATCAACGAAAAGGTCACTGAACAGCAGATACGGAAACTGGGGATCAAGGTCACGGAACGGGATATCGATGAGGCGATTGAGAGGGTCAAGCTAGAGAACAGAGTAACCCAGGAGGAACTGCTCTCTAACATGAGGTTAGAGGGCATCACGCTGAAGGAGTATAGGCAGCGCGTGAAGGAGGAGATTGAACGTGCTCGGTTGGTAAACTATGAGGTTAAATCCAAGATAGTGATCACCGAAGCGGATGCGAGGAATTACTACCAGAAGAATATGGAACAATTTTTTGAGACCCATACGGTAAAGCTGGCAAGGATCCTGCTGAAAACTCCAGATCCGGCTGATCCGGCGGGGATCACGAGGGCAAGGGACTTGGGAAAAGGCATATTGAGGAAATTAGAGGCCGGCAGCGATTTCTCCGATATGGCAAAGGCTTATTCTCAGGGACCTGCCGGACCAGAAGGAGGGTGTCTCGGTTGGATACCGTTCGATCAACTCGATCCCTTGCTCAAGAAAAGGATAGAGAAGCTCTCCCCGGGTGAATATACTGAGCTGCATGAGTGCCGTTACGGGATTCAGATAGTACAACTCGTAGACGAGATAGAGGGTGGGATTAAGCCCTTTGAAGAGGTGCGTGATGCCATTTATTCGAAGCTATTCAGGGATACGATTGAGAAAAAATACGCTGACTGGCTGAGCAAACTGAGGGAGGAATCCTTTATCAAGGTGGTGTTTTAGGTGGAAACATCAAACAACCACGAGGGCAAGGAAATCGAAGAAGAGGTGAGCCTTGGGACGCTGCTGAAGAGGAGCCGTGAGGAGCATCAACTAGAGCTGGATGAGGCATTTCGGGTAACGAGGATACGGCGTCATACCCTTGAGGCACTGGAAAATGACCGGTGGGATGAGCTCCCCTCACAGGTATTTGTGAAGGGATTTCTTAAGACCTACGCAGAGTTTTTGGGCCTGGGCAAGGAAAGGGTGCTTGAGCTCTACGAGGAGGTTTTATCCGCTCGGAGGGCTCAATCAGAGCCCATGAAGCAGGTGAGTCCGCGTACAAGACGATGGCCTTGGAGCCTTGTCATCGCCCTTTTGGTGCTGGCGTTTATCGCGAGCATTGCCTTTCTTAGCCGAAAGGATATATCGATCGTGGGAAAGGCCTTTCAGTTTTTAACGGTTCAGGGGCCGGTGGAAGAAAGGCTGGAAGAACCGGTCGGGAAGGAGAGTTGGAATCGGTCCCATGCGGATAAACCAGAGGACCTAGCAAGCCAGGAGTCTGTCGAGGGAAGAGATCTCGCAGAGGAAATGGAATTCACCGGCGCTGTTTCTCTTGCTGAAGAGCCTTCGGAGGAGGCCCTGAGCCCTGAATCCGATCTCACCGGCCTTGT
Source organism: uncultured Desulfobacteraceae bacterium (assembly GCA_964412045.1). Classification (GTDB taxonomy): domain Bacteria; phylum Desulfobacterota; class DSM-4660; order Desulfatiglandales; family B25-G16; genus B25-G16. Next base: position 3,286 of record CAYPNL010000153.1, on the reverse strand, counting down.
TACTCTTGCTGAACAGGCCCCGGAGGAGCCGCCGGCGCCTCCCTTCGATCTGACTGCACAGGTGAGGCGCCGGACCTGGATCGCCATCCACGTGGATGACCAACCGGTGAAGGAATACCTGTTTCAGCCGGGAGAAACCTTTGCTTGGAAGGCACACAAGGGCTTTGACATCCTCGTCGGCAATGCAGGGGGAATCGATTTTGAGCTGAACGGTATGAAGATCGGCAAACTCGGTGCTGAGGGGAAGGTAGTGAGAGCAAGGCTGCCGAAGACTGACGATTGAGTGAGGCGCAGGTGTATTGACAAGAGATCTTGGAGGTGTGTAATTGGGAAATGTGTATGATATCTTTCATGAGAGGGGATTTGTCGAGCAGGTAACTGATGAGTGTATGCTCAGGGAACTGCTGGATAGGCCTGTGAGTTGCTATATAGGCTTTGATCCAACCGCGAAGAGCCTGCATGTAGGGAGCCTGCTTCCCATAATGTCCCTTGCGCACATGCAGCGGGCGGGTCATAGGCCGATTGTGGTGGTGGGGGGTGGAACGGCCCTAGTGGGAGATCCAAGCGGTAAGGATGAGGCGAGACCTGTGATGACCAGGGAGGAGATAGACGCCAATGCCGAAGGCATCAAGAAACAACTTTCAGGGTTTCTTGATTTTACCGATGGAAAGGCACTTATGGTCAACAATGCGGATTGGCTGACCCATTTAAACTACATCGAGTTCTTGAGGGATATTGGCAGGCATTTCAGCGTGAATCGGATGTTGGCTGCGGAGAGCTATCGCCAGAGGTTGGAATCGGGGCTCAGCTTTTTGGAGTTCAACTATATGCTCCTTCAGGCCTATGATTTCTGGCATTTGTTTAAACACTACGACTGTATCCTGCAGATGGGGGGCAATGACCAGTGGGGGAATATCCTGGCCGGTATCGATTTGACGCGAAGGCTCGAGGGAAAGATTATCCATGGCTTGACATTTCCCTTGATCACGACGGCCGATGGTCAGAAAATGGGAAAAACGCACAGAGGCGCCATTTGGCTCGATCCGGAACTGACCTCGCCCTATGAGTACTATCAGTACTGGATCAATACCGATGATCGGGATATGAGAAGGTTCCTCTGCTACTTTACCTTTCTGCCCATCCACGAGGTAGAGGATCTGTGCAGATTAGGGGATCAGGACATACGGAGTGCAAAAGAGGTGTTGGCCTATGAAACCACGAAGATATGCCATGGTCGTAAAGAAGCCGATAAGGCCAGGAGCGATGCCAGACAGTTGTTCGGAGGGAAGAACGGTGATGATCTCGAGTCAGTTCCTACCTATCCCATGACCCTTGGGGAGCTCGGTAAGGGCATCGAGGCCTATATTCTCTTTCAGAATACCTCCCTCTGTACAACGAGAAGCCAAGCAAGGCGGTTAATATCCCAGGGGGGCGCCTATGTCAATGGGGAGAGGATTCCATCCTTTGAAACGAAGATCGGGCCTGATTATATCAAGAACAACACCATATTGCTGAGAGCGGGGAAAAAGAAATACCTGAGAGTTCATATTCAAGACTCTTAATCGGTCTTCCCATTGCCCACCGCGAGATCCTGGATTCCTCCCCTTTCTGGTATGGAGCGTGCCCGAGGAACGAATGAACGATACGATGAAAAAAAAGAATAGTACCCTGCAGGAAAGCGGCGATCACACGGGTGAGGCTCAGCACGAAACGGGCTTTGTTCCGGGAGATACAGAGAATCCCCTCGTCCCTTATGATCCGCTCCAGGCCTATTTGGGGGAGATACGGAGATACGGTCTCATTACGAAGGAGGAGGAGATAGAGCTTGGAATCAGGTACCGGGAGCAGAATGATCAGGAAGCAGCAAAGATGCTCATCCTTGCAAATCTCAGGCTGGTGGTGAAGATCGCCATGGATTTTCACAGGTTCTGGATGAGAAACCTCATGGATCTCATCCAGGAGGGAAACGTGGGGTTGATACAGGCTGTTAAAAAGTTTGATCCGCATAAGGGCATCAAGTTTTCCTATTATGCTTCATTTTGGATAAAGGCCTATATCCTGAAGTTTATCATGGAGAATTGGAAGCTGGTCAAGATAGGTACCACCCAGGCCCAGAGAAAGCTGTTCTTTAATCTCGCAAAGGAGAAGGAACGGCTCTTATCGTTAGGCTATAACCCTGAGCCGAAGCTCCTTGCCGAACGCCTTGCTGTAAAACAGGATGATATTATAGAAATGGGACAAAGGCTCGGCAGCTGGGAAGTATCGCTTGATGCTCCGGTGAAGGAGGACTCCAAGCAGGACTATGGCTCATTTCTCCCTTCTCCTGAAATAGACGTTGACAAACAGATATCGGTGAGGGAACGGCAGGAGTTGCTGAAGGAGAAATTGGAGGGATTCAGGGAGACCCTGGTGGGAAAACAGAGGGATATCTTTGATAACAGGATATTAGCGGATCGCCCCTTAACCCTTCAGGAGCTTGGGGATAAATACCACATATCGAGGGAGAGGATTCGGCAGATCCAGGAGAAGATCCTGAAGAAGGCCAAAGAATGGTTAATGGAGGAGATTCCCGATTTTGAGGAAAATTTCCAGGATTTTTTACATGAATAAGAAACTGAAGGCGATATGCTTTTGGTCGCTGTTTTTTTTCGTTGCCCCACTGCTTTCCTGTGTGGAGGTAGAACGCGATTATTTCCAAAGCCAAGCCCTGAACCTATCGGGAGGGACCGCACGTCAGGAAGATGACGCCTTCCGGTATGCCTATCAAAGCTATGCCCTTGCCTGCATCGCGATCATGGATGGCGATTATGAGCAAGGGGAGATCCATCTCAAGGAGGCCTTCAAAAACGACGAGCATTCCCTCTATTTATCCATGAAGGTATCCCACGTGCTCCTCAAACAAGGCAAGGAGGAGGAGGCACTGGGTTTTGCCCAAAAGGCGGTACAGGATCACCCCAGGGATATAGATGCGAAACAGTTTTTGGCAGAACTGTATTCCCAACTCCAGAGGTTCGAGTCAGCAGTATCCCAGTACCAAGAGATACTTGTAAACGACCCGGGAAACAAGGAGGCGAGGCTTCAGCTTTCCACACTTTTTATCAGGCTGAATGACTTCGATTCAGCATTAGGGCACCTTACAATACTCATCAAGGATAATCCAGAACTCCTCATGGCGCATTACTACATGGGAAGGATCAACTTTGAACGCGGCGACTATGGTTTGGCGGAGAAGGCATTGCTCAGAGTGCTTGAGATAAATCCGGAGTTCCTCCCGGCCCTCTTCGAT
>CAYPNL010000152.1:0-7150 GCA_964412045.1 uncultured Desulfobacteraceae bacterium | reverse complement strand
AGGTGCAAAAGGCCCAGAAACCCGCACCGGAACCCCTGGCCGAGGGCGACGGAGGAATCCTTCTGGTAGATAAATGAGGCATCGTTCAGCGTGTATTTTTCCAGTCCCACAGCCAGATCCTCGTAGTCGTCCGATGCGATGGGGTAGATGGAGGCAAAGACGACGGGCTTCGACTCTTTAAAGCCGGGGAGGGGCTTTGCGCATGGACGTCTGTCTGTGGTGATCGTATCCCCGATCCGGACGTCTGAGACGGTCTTGATCCCGGCGATGATGTATCCGACGTCGCCTGCGGAGAGGCTGTCGTCCCTCTGGCGTGAGAGGAGAAAGTGTCCCACCTCTTCCACCTTGTGAATGGTGCCGCTGTGCATAAGGCGTATGACCTCGCCGCTTCGCACGGTGCCGTCGACGATTCGGCAGTGTATGATCGTACCCTGGAAGGGGTCGTACTGCGCGTCAAAGATGATGGCGGCGAGTTCGGCCTCCGGGTTTCCCTTGGGCGGGGGGATTCTCCGAACAATGGCCTCCATGATCTCCAGGACCCCTGTTCCTTCCTTTGCAGAACAGGGAAGGCTCGAGTAAGGGTCGAGCCCGAGCTCGGCATCGATCTGTTCCATGACCCGCTCCACATCGGCCGAGGGGAGATCGATCTTGTTGATCACGGGGATGATTTCCAGGTCGTGTTCCATGGCCATGTAGAGGTTTGCCACGGTCTGGGCCTGGACCCCCTGAACAGCGTCTATCAGGAGGAGAACACCTTCGCAGGAGGCGAGTGACCGCGACACCTCGTAGGAAAAATCCACGTGCCCGGGGGTGTCGATCAGGTTGAGCGAGTACTCCCTGCCGTCCGTGCTCCGGTAGGGGAGGGTGATGGCCTGGCTCTTGATCGTGATCCCTCGTTCGCGCTCTATGTCCATGGTATCAAGGATCTGATCCTTGAAGTTGCGGGCCTCGACCACGCCGCTGTACTGGATCATCCTGTCGGCCAGGGTGGATTTGCCGTGGTCGATATGGGCTATGATGCTGAAATTTCGTATACTCTTCATACTAGCAAAAGGCCTTGCTCTCAGATGCAAGAAGGTCTTTATACAATCTTCTCCCGATTATTGCTATCCTTAATTTCCTCTCCGAACCGGCAGCCGTTTTGCTCATCGAGCCTCTTCACATGCCGAAGGCATCCGGCCCGCGGAACGAAATGAAGACTGGCTTTTGAGGCAGTCATCCATCGTGCCTTGCCCGCGGTCATACAAGATCAACACTCCTGAAAGGGATATAAGATGATCTAATAGCTGATGAAAGAGGGCAAAAAGGTGGCGATCTGGGGGAATAGTATGAGTATGGCCGTGACGACAGTCAGTGCAATCAAAAAGGGAAATATCCCCTTAAAGATAGTTTCAAGCTGGATGTCGGGAGCAATCCCTTTGATGACGAATACATTGACCCCTACCGGCGGCGTGATCACGCCCATCTCGGCCCCGAGTACGATGATGACCCCAAACCAGATCGGATCAAACCCGAGTTCCAGCACTATGGGGAAGAAGATGGGGATAGTGACTACGATGAGAGCCATGGAATCCATAAAAAAGCCGCCTACGAAATAGATAAAGATGACGATCAATATGATCCAAGTTCGGGATACAGGAAGCCCGCTGAGCCACTGGGCCAGCTCAAAAGGTATCGTGGTTACGGCCATAAAATGGCCGAAGATGACGGCCCCCGTAATAATGAAGATCACCATGCAGGCCGTTCTCAAACCATCTTGACTGGCGTCTAAAAATGACCGCCATGTGAGCTGCCTCCTGACCATGCCGATGACCAGGGTGCCGCCTGCTCCGATTGCTCCAGCCTGAGTAGGGCTGAACCAGCCGAGAAACAACCCCCCTATTGCCAGAAGGAAAAGGATAAATGTCTCGATAATCCCGGTGGTTGCCCGCAGTTTCACTCTCCAGGTGGTCGGGGTTCCAGGGGGTCCGATGCTGGGATTGCGTGCGCAGAGCACCAGCACTGTTGCGGCAAAGAAGAGACTCAGGAGCAGCCCCGGCAAAACGCCGGCTATGAAGAGCTTGCCGATAGATTCCTCGGTCAGAATTCCATACACAATGAGGATGGTGCTCGGCGGGATAAGAATGCCGAGAGTGCCGGCCGCAGCAACGGTGCCGCTGGCAAGTGCATCCCCATAATGATACTTCTTCATCTCCGGAAGCGCTATTTTGCCCATGGTAGCCGCCGTTGCCGTGCTGGAGCCGCAGATGGCTCCGAAACCGGCACAGGCGAATACGGTAGCCATGGTTAGGCCTCCACGGTACTGCCCTACCCAGGCATAGGTAGTCTCATAGAGCCTTTTACTGATCCCCGAGGCAAAGGCAAAGGTACCCATAAGGATGAACATGGGGATGACGGTAAGGGGATACGATGAGAATTGTTCGAAGATATCTTGGGAGAGGATACTGAGAGCCGGTCCCGGGCCTGCTAGATAGGCAAAGCCGACAAGCCCGACGAAACCCATGGCAAAGGCAACGGGCATTCTGAGCAGAAACAGTATGATGAGAAGGCCGATACCGACAATACCTACAATAACCGGACTCATGGTTGTAGTATCCTTGCAAGTGATGTCAAGAATCGCAAAAAAAGTAGAATGCAGACCGGAACAATGGCAAGGGCGATACCATACGTAAAAGGATAGAAGGGTATATAGATCGTTGCGCTTGCCTCTCCCCCTGCTTGAAAGGAATAGCCGTGGACACAGAGGCGCCAAACCACAAGGCTGAAAAAGAAAAGGCCGAAAAAATGAATGAAGCTATCGATCACTGCCTGAGCACGCCTTGGCAGCCTCATGACAAAGAACTCGACTTGAATATGCCTCCCAACTATGAGCGACATGGCAGCAGCGAAGGATATGGCCACTGCCTGAGAGAGCATGACTATATCAATGGCGCCGAATACAGGCTTGAGAAAGAGCTTGGCTCCGATGACATCAATGCACGTGATAGCCATTATGGTCAGGAGCGCTGCGACTCCCACCCACTCAAACCAGCCGCTTACCGTATGAATAGTTTTCTCGAGTTTTTCTACCATTGTCGACGAACCTTCCGGTCAGGCCGGTTCTTTGAAAAGCCAGGGTATGCCTTGGGGGCCGCTCTTCAGGCCCCCAAGAAGCGGCTATAGATACGTCATCCCTTCAGCCTTCAAGGCCTCATCCTTATGGCGGCAGGACCGGTTGGGGACTTGATGCGCAGCTCTATCTGCTTCTCGGTCCAGTAGTCGATCCGCTCTCTCAGGTATTTTATCCATCCTCTCGCCTCCGCCTCTGAGAACCCTTTTCCGACCATCTCCTTCACGTAGTTTTCAATGACGGGTTCGGTAGCCTTCTGCCAGCGAACTACCTCATCATCGGATAGCTCAAGGATTTTTGCGCCCTTTTCTAGGCCGAATTCCACTCCTTCGAAATCTATCTGGTTCCACGCCAAGGCAAAGCGCTCCTTAAATTCTCCGCACAGGATGTCGAACGTTTCCTTTAAATCAGGAGGAAGCTTTGCATAGCTGTTCTTGTTCATGACCACAAAAAAGGTGTAGACGTTGCCCACCTGCCAGCTCGATGTGACGTACTTTGCAACCTCTCCGAACCGGAAGGTCCTCAAGGTCTCGAAGGGTATATTAACGCCGTCGATCACGCCTTTTGACATCGCATCATAGACTTCCATAACCGGTGTGGGCGCCGGTGTCGCCCCCAGTGCGGAAACCGTGTAACCTACTATCCCGGGGGCCCGTATTGTCATCCCCTTGAGGTCTTCCAGCTTGGTCACAGGCTTTTTGGCAGTGATCATTACGTTGGGATTGCTGGAATGCATCCAGAGCACCCGTACATCATCCAATTCCTTAGGCTTAAACATAGCATAGAAATCGTTGGCCACTTGATTGGCTACCCATGCGCTGGGATAGCCGAGGGGCAGTTCGCAGGCGCCTGAAACAGGAAAGCGGCCCGGCGTGTACTCTATGTGAGCGAGACCTATGTCTGCAATTCCGGTTACTACGCCGTTATAGATGGCAGGGGCTTTGAGCAATGAACCGCCGGTAAAGTATTGGATTTCCACTCTCCCATTCGTGCGTTTGCCCAGTTCTTTGATGAACTCTTCACAAATTATGGAATGTCTCGCTGGAGGGGGGAAGTAGTTGGCAAATTTTAGCTTTATCGGCTTGTCAGATAATGCAGGTGTGGCAAAGGCTACACCCAGTATAACGATAAGGAAAATCATCAGGGCTCTGGTTTTCATGGCGGGTTACCTCCTTTTGTTTGAGTTTTTAGGATATGAAACCTCCTGCTTGTTTATTTGTTTGGAATCACCCCCTTTCTCTACTGTAGTGTTTTTATATCATTTAGAACACAAAATCAAGCGTTTTAGGACCGTCTGCGGTATTGTATTTTTTTTAGAAAGCCACGTCCTCTGGGCATGGATTCTTTACTGCATAGGGTTACCGCTCGTCTTTGAAGCGCTCTGCCCATTCATGGAGCATTTGTTCCGTAGTTCCTGCCCTGCCACATTGAGGCGGATGTATGATTCCAGTGGTAAGAATTGCAAGCAGGTCAAAATGACATAGTGTTAGGACTTGTTACGAGGCCATCAATCTTACCGGACGAAAATACCTTCAGGACAAATATACTTATTTATGATATTTAGTAACTACTCAGGTGTATAGACCGAAGACTGAAGGCAGAAGGGCAACAATCATAATTCATGGCAAAACAACCTGTCGAGACATCACCTCCTCCTTCCGAGGGGGTGGGGTCGCCCATGTTTCTCCCTTCAGTCTATTCACCTTCAGCCTTTATGCCTGAATAGTTACGATATTTAAAATAAAAGTATTAAAACATTCTCAGGAGAATGAATGGGGAAGTTAAGGATTGCGCTTATTTCAGGCGGGTGGTCGCGTGAAAGGGAGATATCTCTTAAAAGTGGAGATGCCGTGTATGACGCCCTTGATAAGGATAAGTATGAGGTGCGCAGGTACGATCCCCGCAATGATCTTATAGAGTTAATCCAGGACTCAGGACGGATCGACCTCGTCGTGGTCTTTCTCCATGGTAAGAGAGGGGAGGATGGCTCTATGCAAGGCCTTCTGGATCTGCTGAACGTGTCCTATACTGGGTCGGGCGTCCTGGCGAGCGCTTTGGCCATGAACAAGGCCCTCAGCAAGGAGATTTTTAGAAATGCCGGCCTTACGGTCCCTCGGGAGATGGTTATCCCACAAGGTGAGGACGTGAATCTCCATGAGCTTTTCTCTGCCCTCGGCAGACCAGCGGTGATAAAACCGATTGCAGAGGGATCGAGTATTGGCCTGAGGATATGCGGCACCGAGCAAGAAGCTGCTGAGGCCATAAGTGACGCCCATGCCATGGGAGAGGGGGTTTTGGCCGAGGAATATGTGAGGGGCACGGAGGTAACCTGTCCTGTGCTGGGGAATAGAAACCCGGAGGCGCTGCCGGTCATTGAGATCATCCCCAATGAGGAGCACCAGTTCTTTAGCTACACGGCCAAATATTCACCAGGGGCATCCCAAGAGATATGCCCTGCCCGGCTGCCCATTGATGTGTACGGGAAGGTGCAGGAATGCGCCATTCTGGCTCACCGTATTCTCGGGTGCCGGCATCTGTCTCGTACCGATATGATCGTAGCCGGTCGGGATGTATATGTGCTCGAGACCAATACGATTCCCGGCATGACAGAGAATTCCCTCTTCCCCTTGGCAGCAAGGACCGCGGGCATGTCCTTTCGGGGTCTCATGGATAGATTGATTGAGATCGCCCTTGATCATTGAATTGGATGTATGCAGGCTCGGTTTCAGGGATTTCGTTCAGATTGTTGAGTGGTAAATCGGTGAAACGCTGCAGCGTCATGGAAATACTTCCAATTGCTATGCTCGAAGCCCTCCTGTCGTTCATAGTGGTCTGGCTTATCTGATCCTTCAATTACCTTGACGGCTTTCCTGAACCATTCGCTATCGTCGTCGGTAAGGGCCTCGTCTTTGAGCTCGGGAACAAAGCCAAATCTCCCATCCGAGATAGCCTCCTTCCATGCTTGAACCCTATGATTGAGTTCCCCTTTCCTCTTAAACAGCGCGATGATTATCCCGATAGAATCTGCCAGCAAGTCGCTGATGGTGCAGGTCCTGTTCGGGAGAAAGGATTGATGGATTTAGAGGAGATACAGAACATCCAGGGGAGAGGAGATCAAGACTTGAGCTCCTTTTTCCTCTAGCTCTTCCGCCTCCCGGAATCCCCAGAGCACCCCCACGGGGAACATGCCTGCCGCTATGGCTGTCTCCATGTCAACGCCGCTATCGCCGAGAAAGAGGAACTCCTCCGGAGGGATAGTGAGACGCTTGGAGATTTCGAGGGCCCCGGCCGGGTCCGGCTTATAAGGGACCCCATCGCTATGTCCGAGCACCACATCGAATTGCCATCTCCGAAGGAGTTCGGCCACACACACGGCCGTGGCGTCATGAGGTTTGTTTGAAAGGACTGCCGTTTTTAACCCCTGCTTTTTCAGGGCATCCAGCAATTCGGGTATGCCCTTGTATGGCCTGGTGCAACTGTTGCTGTTCTTGTGATAGTCCTCTAGAAACGCCTTCAGGCAGGTACGAAGGGTGCCGTTAGTGCGGTTTTGCTCGGGAAGCGCGCGGTTGACGAGTTTCTCTACCCCATCGCCAACGAAGGTTCGGTATTCGTCGATGGCATGGGTGGGAAAGCCCATGTCTGTCAGCACCCGGTTCATGGCGTTTCCGAGGTCATCCAGGGTGTTGAGCAGGGTTCCGTCGAGATCGAAGATGATGGCCTTGTATGTCATTGAGCACCTTTACGTTCGCCATAGGAGCGACAACGTCGCGTTCGATACAATCGTGTAACGATTTTATTTCTAGATACCAAGGAATCATCTTTTTGTCCAGAGGCTAAAGAGGGCTTTCACGGCTATGTCATCTAACTACGTAACGTGGTTTCACTTCTCCGTTGTTTGTTTAATCACTATGGTGTAAATTCGAAACCCTGTAACAATGTAGCCCTTTGAAACTCCCTGATGCATGGGCATGGAGGTGTCTTTTTTCCCATCATACCCCAATAAAGACAACTCAGGAGGCCGCTTCAAACGAGCGCACACGG
>CAYPNL010000151.1:0-9612 GCA_964412045.1 uncultured Desulfobacteraceae bacterium | reverse complement strand
ATCATCAAGCCCGTCTGCCACCTGTATTCCCGCTTTTCGAAATTGCTCTATCTTACCTGCTGCAGTTCCCTTTTTCCCTTCGACAATGGTGGCAGCATGCCCAAACCTGATTCCCGGCATGTCATCCACAAAACGGCCCGCAACAAAAACCACGATCGGGGTCTTGATCTGCTCTGACAGGACCATTCCGGAAAGCCTTTCCTCTATGACGCCACCAGGTTCGCAAAAAAGAACGATTGCTTTTGTTCCCGTATCTTGGTCAAAAAGCGGTATAAGATCCAGGAAGTTTGAGCCGACCACAGGGTCCCCTCCGATGCTGATACACGTGCTCTGACCTATCCCATGGGTCGTCAAAAGATTGGCAATCTCTGTGGTCATCCCCCCGCTTCGAGATGCGATTGCTACCGGCCCGGGCATGTAGGACCGTTTCACATTTTCCACCGGGCCGCCGGCCATGCCGATCTTAACGGTGTGGGGATTAATAATGCCCAGGGTGTTGGGGCCGATAACCACGGCTTTCCGTTCTTTTGCTGCCTCTAAGATCTCAATGGTATCTTTCCGGGGCACTCGTTCCGCCACAATTACCAACAATCGTATCCCATTGGAGAGGGCCTCGAATGCCGCCCCTTTGATCATTGCCGGCGGCACTGAGATGACGCTGGCTTCAGCCTTATATTCCTTAACGGCCTGATAAACCGTATCAAAGACAGGCACCCCGTGAACCGTCTGCCCTCCCTTGCCCGGGGTAACGCCTGCAACGACCTTTGAGCCATAATCGATCATATCTTTGGTAAAGGTGACGGCTTCACGACCGGTAATCCCTTGAACGATTATCCTTGTATCTCCATTGGCCAAGATAGCCATTGGAACTCCTTTTTAGTGCTTGCCCAGTTTTTCAACCCCTTTTCGGGCAGCCTCATCAATGGAAACAGACCTGTCACAGTAATCCACGCCGTATTTGGAGAGGATTTTGAACCCTTCCTCTTCCCAGGCGCCGGGTATCCTAAATACGGCGAGCGTCTCCGATGGATTTCTTCCGGCCTCGAGAATACCCTTTATCACGCCCCTGGCCATAAGATCGACCCGGGTATTGCTGACCACGTTCATGATCACGGCAATCTTTTCTACACCCGGTTTCGAGAGGATATGTTTGGTAAGCTCCTTGGTTTTGAGAACCGAGGGGTTGCCCCCGATCTCGCAATAGTTTGCAGGGTGCCCGCCATGTCTCTGAACCGCGTCAAATGCAGTAAGAGAAGCTCCCCCGCCGCCGATAATCAACCCTAAGTTCCCGTCAAACTCGATCAGCCTTCCGGCTACCCCTTTTTGATCCAGGCTGTCGATCTCGGCCGCTTTCTTCTCAAAATCGCTTGCCGTGCGGCTGCCCCTGATTCGGCTTGGATCCTTCTCTTTCTCCGCACTGTCCGGATGCCGGTACAAGGCATCATCATCGATCTCCAGGTGGCAGTCTAGAGCGACTCTCTTCCCATCTTTGGTTTGAGCCAGTGGGTTTATTTCCGCAATAGTGGCATCATGTTCCAGGAAAATGGCAGCCAAAAGAGAAAAAATAGTGGATAGCCCCAATAATGTTCTCCCGGTGATGCCGGTTTGAGAAATCATCTCCCGCGCCATATATTCCGGAAGGCCGCTTCTGACGGAAAAATGCCTTCTCTGCACCTTTTCCGGCTCTCGCAGGGCCAACTCCTCGATATCAACCCCGCCTTCCGCAGAAAAGATTGCAATCGGTTCTTTTACCACGGTGTCATAGGTGATCCCGAGATAAAATTCCTGGGCAATAGCCAGTTTTTCTTCAACCAGCACCTTATTCACCCGAAAGCCTCGAACCGTGCTGCCGAGCATTTGCCGGAGCTTAGATTCTACATCGCTTTGATCCAGTGCATCCACAACTCCTCCCGCCTTTTGACGGCCACCGATGGGGATCTGTGCTTTCATAACAAGGGGGGTTGAAATGGAAATATGGTCAGGGCTGGATACTACAGCGCCGACAGGGGTGGGGATGCCATGTGAGGCCAAAATCTCTTTTGATTCATATTCTAATAATCGCATGATGTATTCTTTCCGATATTGACTTTGTCGACAATATTTTATACCATGCAACTTGTCAAGAAAAAAGGTAAAATTGACACACTCGTAAAAAGTCTTTTCACCTGTCATTGCGAGGAGCCGAGCGACGAAGCAATCTCGTAAATTCAAGTAGTTACATTGACGGCTTTGATTCTTTCAGGTTTTTCAAAAAGCATGGTCTTGATCTACCATTGCCGTTGGGCAACCTTCCTTGGGCCGGATTTGGGTGGTCTTCCTCTCGACTCATATGCTAATAGATAAAGCTAAGCAACGATCTCTCTTATAGGTAGCAACGATGAAAAAACTATTCCAGAGTACTCCTTTGCAGGTTAAGATTTCAGATATTGATTTGAACCCAGGGCCATTCTGCATAAGCTTTAACTTTGACCTGGGGCCATTGAAAGCCTCTATTGAGCGATTTGGTGTTCTCAATCCCCCATATTTGTTTAGGAAGTCGGATGGCAGCTTTAGAGTGGTTGCCGGATATCGAAGATTGCTGGCCCTAAGGGAGTTAAGATGGTCGGATACAGTGTGCCAGATACTGCCAGATGATTTTCCTCCTTTTGAGGCACTACTGCTCAATCTCCATGATAACCTCGTTCATCGCCGCCTGAATAGTGTCGAGAAGGGGATGGTCTTACATAGGTTAGCCAGCTTTCTTACCAAGGAAGAGATAGTAATCAATTTTCTGCCCATTCTAGGAATCCCTTCGAACAGGCAAGCGTTGCAAGAGTTTCTATGTTTAGAGGAGCTAGAGGAAACAATAAGGATTTCTATTGCCATGGAAAGATTATCACCAAGGGTAGCCGGCTTGATGAGCAGCCTCGGCAGAGGTGATCAGCTTCGGATTAATGATCTATTCGTGTCCTTACGATGGAGCTTTAACCTCCAGTGGCAGGCCGCCATTTGGATCACGGAGATCGCCAGCAGGGAAGCGCGGTCTGTACGAGAAGTGATAGAAGACGAGCGCATTGGAGCAATTCTGAAGAACGATAAAATGAACAGCCCTCAGAAGGGGAGGGCTATTGTGAGGATGCTTAGGGAGTGGAGGTTTCCTGCCATTACGGAATATGAGAGAGTGTTTAAAAAGAGAGTTTCTGATCTCCATCTTCCATCAAAGGTAAGGATAATTCCCCCTCAATTTTTCGAAGGAGTCGACTCTAAGCTCGAGATCGTTTTCCGAAAGGGAACAGAGCTCAGGGAAACAGTGGAGAGGCTTTCCCGCACCTCTGGATTGGAGGAGATCGCCGATTTCTGGAAGACCTATAATCCTGGGTAATATCTTCAACTCCATAACGCCTTCTTTATGGACAACACGATAAAGACGATGGAAAAATTTGAGATCCGGCGACTCCTCATCGAAAGGGGGGCGGAGGATGATTCAATGGCGCACCGGATACGTGCCCGATTGCCTGCTGTACCCACGGAATATGTGTCTCCCGAAGATCTGGCTTTGACCGACGATAGAGATGAGCTGGATAAGCAATCAATAAGGATGATACACTTTAGCGGGGAGTTTTTCAGACCCTGCCCTGGCACGCGGAGGTATATCTGTTGTGGATATCAGATTTTGCACGTTGGCATCAACTGCCCAATGGATTGCAGTTACTGTTTTCTTCAATCCTACCTTAATCAGCCATCATTGAGAATATTCAGCAACTTAGAGGATAAACTTGATGTCATAGCAGGCACTATTAAAACCTATCCGGACAGGATCTTTCGGATCGGTACCGGCGAGTTTACCGACAGCCTCGCCCTTGACTACCTAACCGGATGGACCGATATGTTGCTGCCATTTTTCTCCTCAACGAGAAATTGCATCCTTGAGCTAAAGACCAAGACAACATGCATCGAAAACCTCTTAAGAAAACGCGATCTCGGCCAAAGGATCGTTGTGGCATGGTCGCTCAATACGCCACGAGTGATCGCCCATGAGGAGCGCAATACCACGAGTCTGGAAAGAAGGATCCTTGCCGCCCGGAGGTGTCAGCAGGCAGGATTCGTGGTTGCGTTCCATTTCGACCCTCTCATACACTATCCAGGCTGGCGAGAGGAATACGAGCACGTAATCCAACTTATGGAGAAGCATATCGACCCGGAAACCATTATATGGATCAGCATCGGATCCTTTCGGTATATGCCTGATCTTAAGTGGGTTATCAGGAGACGATTTCCGGAAACCCATATATTCAACGGAGAATTTGTTTCGGGCCTGGATGGTAAGCTCAGGTATTTCAAGCCAATCCGAGTCGAAATGTATGCATACCTGTTTGAACGATTAAGGCAATGGCATCGGGACCTTGGGATATATCTGTGCATGGAGAGCGACGAGGTGTGGATGCAGTCCTTCGGATGGTCGCCTGAAACCTCTGTAAACCTGTCGAGATACCTGGATGACAGGGTGAGGAAGTTGATGCCGGTTTGAGACGGGACGAATCAAATGTCTTGTGATTTGCGCGTAGCTATGATAGAAGCAAATCGGTTTAACCAGGTAGACCGCAATCTATAATATGATATAATTTTATATGTGATAATAGTATGTTATAGAGTGTAATTAATTAACTACATTATATTGACACGTAACAAAAGGAGGCACCATGGAGATCAAAAAGATAGGCGTGGTAGGAGCAGGAACAATGGGTAATGGCATTGCCCAGATATCGTCTCAGATAGGATGCGACGTGGTGATGATGGATATCGAGATGAGGTTCGTTGAAGGAGGCATGACCAGCATTGATAAATTCCTGTCGAAAAGCGTGGAAAAGGGGAAGATGACGTCCGGGGAAAAGGATGCCGTAATTGGACGGATAAAGGGAACTACTGATATGGCAGATCTCAAGGATGTCGATTTTGTCATTGAGGCTGTGATAGAGGATGTCGAACTCAAAAAACGGGTCTTCAGGACGCTTGACGAGCTTGTTAGGCCAGAAGTAATCCTCGCCACAAATACGTCTTCTATGTCTATTACAGAAATCGCAGCGAGCACAAGCCGGCCTGACAAGGTGTGCGGGATGCATTTCTTCAATCCTGCACCCATTATGAGACTGGTTGAGATAATACGTGGTTATGCAACGAGTGATGAGTCCATAACGATCGCAGAGGAACTCGCGAAGAAGATGGGAAAGGTCACCGTGGAGGTAAAGAAGGATTCGCCGGGCTTTATCGTGAACAGGATCATGATTCCCCATATGATCGAGGCAATAAAGATGGTAGAGGAGGGGATTGCAACCATAGAGGACGTGGATACTGCGGTAAAGAATGGTCTGAATTATCCCATGGGGCCATTCGAATTGATGGACCTCACAGGGATAGATATCGCGTACTTTGTGACGGAGTACTTCTATAAGGAGCTCAACAAGGAGTCAAAGTGGGTAGCCCCCAATCTCCTAAAAACCATGATACGGGCAGGAAACCTGGGGAGAAAAACAGGGAGCGGTTGGTATAGTTATTGACTCCTCCATTGATACGACATGAGAGAAGGGAGGTCTTGATAAAACCTCCCTTACTTATTTTTATGGCGCATAGCCTTTCTCAACTTATCGTACTTATGTTTTCTGATCTTCTTTCTCCTTTTCTTTACCACGCTGCTCATAGATTAAATCTCCGATCACTTTATAAAAGAAACGCACTTTGCAATAAAAAAGAAGGGGTTGTCAAGAGATATTTTTGTTAGTTTACATAATATATATTATCAGACTAGAAATTGAGACTCTCGTGTCACCCTCTCTTGCTCTTTTTTTCCTGGTATAGCCGTTTATCTGCAATGTTAATCAAGTCTTGCATCCTCATGCCCGATGAATAGGTCGAAAAACCAACGCTCGCACTCACCTGACTCATCCCCTCGAATCCAGCCTTTAGCCTCTCGCTTATATTTTTTACTATGGGTTCATCAGCCTCAACAAGGATTACCGCAAATTCATCACCCCCATATCGAAACGCAATGTCGACATTATCCCGGATATTCGATTGTATAATCTTTCCTGATTTGGACAGCACGTTATCGCCCGCGAGATGACCATAGTTATCATTATATACCTTGAAGTCGTCCAAATCCAAGAGGATGAGTGATAGATTACGCTTTTGACGATTGGCCCTCTCGATCTCATCCCGAAGTTTATTGTGAAAATGGCGCTGATTGTAAAGACCGGTGAGGTCATCCGTTATCGAGAGTTTGGCCAACGTTTCTCTGATATTTCTCTCAGTAAAAATCCTCGAAATCTTAGCCTCAATCTCATCGATAGTGAATGGTTTGACAATAAAATCCGTTGCGCCAGCGTTAATCACATCCATGTATGTGTAATCCTTATCGTACCCGGTCATGGCTATGATACTTATTTCTGGGTTCTCCGTGGAGACCTTTTTGATCAGCTCAATACCGTTCAGGTAAGGTATGTGGATATCAGTAATGAGAAAGCTGTAGTCTCCGTTCCTAAGCTGCTCCAGAGCGTGGTTACCGTCTTCCACATAGTCAGCGCGAAACCCCAAACTCATCAGAAGCTCCTTTACCACGTTGCCGACCTCTGCCTCATCATCAACAATCAAGATAGACTCTTGTTTATAATCGTATTTCTTTTCCATAATACGGGCAGACGTTAACCTCAGTCTAGGGACTTTCTACCATCTCACCGAACAATGAATTTTGAAAGGCCTCAATGATACGCACTGTGACCAATTCTCCCTTTAGATCAGACTTTGCTGGAAAATTGACCACCTTATTTCCTGTTGTTCTCCCGGTAAGCTGAGCCCCTCCCCTTTTGCCCGGGCCCTCTACAAGCACCTCCTGGCTTGTTCCCTTGAGCAGTATATTCTTGGATAAGGTTATCTGCCTCTGTCTTTCCTGGAGGACATACAGGCGTTGCTGCTTTTCACTTTCATCTACCTTATCCGGAAGGCGGGATGCCACAGTTCGCATTCTTTCAGAATACCTGAATGAGAAGATATTATCAAATTGAATCTCATCGACCAATTGGAGGCTTTCTTTAAAATCAGACTCCGTCTCGCCGGGAAAGCCAACGATTATATCGCTTGTGATAGCAATGTCAGGCCTTGTGTTCCGGAGGCGTTCGATCAACCGGGTATACATGTCTCTTGTATAGCCTCTTCGCATAAGGTGGAGTATTTTGTTCGAACCCGATTGAACCGGCAGGTGAATGTGCGAGCAGAGTGAAGGTAGGTCCCCAAAACAACGGATCAGTTCATCGGAGAGGTCTTTAGGATGGGAGGTGGTGAAACGAAGGCGTTCTAAACCTGGCATTCTATCCAGCTCCCTCACCAAATCAGGAAACGTCGGCGCGCCATTATCTTTTCCATTGTATGAGTTTACATTCTGGCCTATAAGCGTTATCTCCTTTATACCCTGGCTGATGAGATAGTTTGCTTCATCAACAACCTGTTTTGCTGGCACGCTGCTCTCCCTACCCCTCACGTAGGGGACAATACAATACGTGCAAAAATTGTCACAGCCTTCCATAATCTTCAGGAAGCTGGTAACCTTTCCCTGCACGAAGCCGTTACATCTCATAGAAAGAACCGGGTCAACAGTAAGATCTGTTGCGCAGATCTTGTCCCCTCTAACCTTAATCTGAGAGAGATACTCTTCTATGCGATGGATATTTCTCGGGCCCAGCACTAAGTCGAGATAGGGGAAACGTTTAAATAGCTCAATACCTTTTTGTTGGGCTACACATCCTACAATGCCGATGATACGGTCTGGATTTCGCCTCTTTAGGCCCGAAAGGCGTCCGATAAGGGACATAGCCTTTACCTCTGCCTTCTCTCTGACGGCACAGGTATTGACCATGATCACGTTGGCATCTTGTATGCTCTGCGTTTGCTCGCAACCACTGTTGATGAGGGCTTGGCTGATGCTGTCGGAGTCATACTTGTTCATCTGGCAGCCAAAGGTCTTAATGAAGAACCGGTCGCTCACTGTACAGCAGATCTCCTTTGAAGGATTTGATGCTACGCTGACTCATGTGGCCAATTTTTTTAGAACAAGCACAGAACCATTACTCACCGAACCATTCATGAGGGCAAAGAAATCATCCACCTGCATTGACATGAATGCTCCCATCCTCTTTTAGGTGGTTGATGATCGATAGAATTTCCTTAGCGCACCCTGGGGCTATAGAAATTTCGACCGTACCGTTCTTTGGATCAAGAGTCCGCACAATGGCCATCCCGTCGTAGGACTCGATAATCCATTGCAGGTAACATATTTCACTCTTTTCTATAGAAAAGATCAATTTACGCATTCGCGTTGTTGAAGGATGATTCACCCCACTTCAGCTTTGTTCTCAAGATATCAAAATAGTCCTGATTGGGAGATTTAATAAGTTTTAACTTTTTCTCCGATTTGGCTACGATCACCCTGTCATGGTCCATGAGATCGAAGCCGACCTGGCCGTCAAAGGTGAGGAGAACCTCCTCACTGTGTTCCCCCATCCTAATCTCGATAATGGATGTGCCCGGAAGGATAATTGGCCTATGCGTTAGGGTGAACGGACAAATAGGAGTCACGATAAGGGCCTCTAAATCGGGATACAGTATTGGACCCCCGGCAGAGAGATTGTGGCCTGTCGATCCAGTAGGGGTTGATATGATGAGTCCATCGGATCTGAATGTGGTTAGAAATCGATCATCGATCAATACTGCAAGCTCAATAATCCTCGCCAGTGCCTCTTTGTTGATTACCACGTCATTTAATGCCGAAAAACAACAGAGTTCCTCGCCATCCCGCATAACCCTCGCTTGAAGCATGAGCCTGGTTTCGATATCTATGTCTCCTGCAATGAGCCTTTCCATGTCTACATAGAGCCTCTTAGCCGGGATCTCCGTTAAAAATCCCAACCCCCCGAGATTGATACCCAGGATAGGAAGCCCATAGCGGCCTACCTTGCGTGCGGCTCCAAGCAATGTCCCGTCTCCACCCAACACGGCAACCCAGTCAACGGTATTAGGTATGCTTGTTTCTTCTTCTGAATATATGCGAGTGGTGGCCTTCGCCGACATTTCCTCTGTATACACGACAATGCCTCTGTCCTCGAGCCACCCCTTTAGACGACTGCACTCCGCTCTCGCAGGCTCGAAATTGTGCTTATAGATTATCCCCACTGATCTAGGAATACGCGTCATTGATTATCACTTCCTTGTTTCAGGGTCCTGGAAGTAAAAAATACCCCACACTCAGAACTGGAGCGACTGCGCCATCCGCATCCGGTATCCGGTTTCAGGTTTAGCATCTTTTCTCTCCTATCTCGTCCACCTCCCGATTACTCTCCATTCATCGACGAGATCCGAGGCTGTATCCACCAAAAGGTGCACGATGGGCAGCATGGGAAATGAGTTCTTTAGATTATCCAGGTCAACTGGCTCGAAGCGATCCTTGTTGTTCAAATAGGCCTGTTCAGTCAATGCATTTGATTCATACTCCTGCTTTGTTCTTTCCGAAATTCTCCGCAATGAAACCTCCTGTGGGCATTGCGTTTGCTGAATCACGAATACCTTGTTGTGCCGTGCGGCTATCTCAGC
>CAYPNL010000150.1:0-32556 GCA_964412045.1 uncultured Desulfobacteraceae bacterium | reverse complement strand
CGTACCGAAAAACCCTAAGTCACCCATCGGTTTGATAGCCTCTTTATAAGGGAAATAGTGTTGTTCTTCCCAGTCATCCGCAAATGGAGCAATCTTTTCGTCCACAAAGTCACGAACGGTTTCTTTGAGCATCTGAAGTTCATCTGGTAGACTAAAATCCATATCACATTCCTCCTTTTTAATAAGTACCGTGTTTAAAACAACTGTAACTCTCTTGTATAATGGTTGTATATTTATTCGAAATTATAAACCGTTACCCTTTTTTTTACAATCAATTTATTGTCTTAAAGAGATAATCTCGATCAATTATTTACCCAGGCAAAACCGAGTAAATACACCGTCAATCACCTCTTCACTTATCTTTTTTCCTGTTATCTCATCTATCGCGTTTTTTGCCCAGACAAGATCAGCAGCAACTATCTCTAGAGGAAGGCCATCTGCTATATTCGTTGCTGCCTTTTCCAGGGAATCACTGGCCTGGCGGAGCGCTATAGTATGTCGCAGGTTGGGGACGATCGGGGCTGAAGGCAGAACCGCGGCAGTATTAACAACACGCTCGTGGATGGTGTTTACGAGATCATTAAAACCTTCTCCTGTAAGGGCTGAAACAAAGACTTTTGGAAGGTTATTACATACATCCTCAAGTTTCTTCTCACTCACCTTTTGAGGAAGGTCGATTTTATTAATAACCACAATAACCCTTTTTTTTGTCACCCTGCGCAAGGTCTCGGTGTCGTATTTCCCGAGGGCCTTGCTCCTATCGATCACCAAAAGGATAATGTCGGCAGAGGCAAGGCAGGCCTTTGTTAAACCGAGCCCTTTTTTCTCAACCATTCCCCTTACCTTCCTCATCCCCGCCGTATCCATTACACGGACAGGGATTCCTTTGATGCTTATCCCGCACTCGACGATATCACGAGTTGTGCCGGGTATAGGAGTAACGAGCGCCCGCTCCTTTTGGAGCATCCTATTAAAGATGCTCGATTTTCCGACATTCACTCGCCCTGCTAGCACAAGGGTTATTCCCTCCTGCCATATCTTCCGTTGTGTAAAAGCGGAGACCAATTCCTTAATGGGTCCTAGGATAGCCGCGTGGATACGATCTCTTATGTGATGACGGTCTATCCTTATGGGTTGATCATCGGGAAAATCGATACAAGCCTCTATTTCAACGAGTATTTCTAATAGGCTTTCCCTGAGTTCCTCGAGTCTTGTTAGAAATCCGCCGGAAAGCTGGTGTGCGGCGAGACACAGAGAGGTTTCACTCTTGGCGTTGATAAGGTCAGCGACGGCCTCTGCTTGTGTTAGATCAATTCTTCCGTTCATGAAGGCCCGGAGCGTGAATTCCCCTGGTTTAGCGAGCCGAGCACCGGACCGGAGGATTATCTGGAGCACCCTTGAAAGGATAGCGTAGCCGCTGTGGGAATTGATCTCAACCACATCCTCTCGTGTGTAAGAGAAAGGACCACGCATAATGGACAGTAACACCTCATCGATGGGTAGCCTTGAGTCAAGGTCTATTATGTGACCCAGGTAGAGACGGAAATTGTCGAGCGATTTGATAGGATGCCTTGGCCGGAATATGTTTTGCGCGATGGCTTCCGCAAGCTTTCCACTGATCTTGATTATGCCTATTCCGCCTATACCCACCGGTGTGGCTATAGCAGCAATGGTCTCGTCCTTGTAATCCATCCCAAAATGGAAAGGCTCACTCACCCTGCCTTTCGTCGAACCTCGCTGTACTTGCAACGATCAAAATTCTTTTATAGAGGCCTTCACCTTTACTTTTCGTTTGCACGCTGCGGTCAGCCTTAAGGGCGAGGTGGATTATCCGTCTCTCATGAGGATTCATTGGGTTTGTGACAATAGGCTTTCCTGTTTTCTTGGCCTTCTCTCCCATCTCTAAGGCAAGCCTCTGGAGGGACTCCTCTCTTCTTATCCGGTAGTCCTCGGCATCCACGATTACCCTTGTCTTTGTCTCTGATACCTTATTCACTGCCTTATTAATGATAAACTCCAGGGCCTCGAGGGTCTTGCCCTGGGAACCGATAAGTATTCCAGGGTTATTCCCTTTTAGGGTTAAGCGTATGTCGGCGCCCCTTCTTTCCGCTGAAACAGTGCTGTTTGGTGAGATAAGCGAGATTATCTTTGTCAAGACTTCCTGGGCGAGCTTTATGCTCGGGTCAGCTTTAGGTGTGGCCCTGATCTTGGCCTTTCTGTTTCCTATAATTCCGAAAATACCAACGGATCTGCTCTCCAAGATCTCTATATCGAGATCCTGCTGGCTCATTTGAAAATGCTCACAGGCCTTTTCTATTGCCTCTCGAGTTGTTTTCGCTTCTATCTCGATAGATGACATAAGGCTTCCTCCTGATATTAACCCACTTGTCTGTTGATCCGATATTGTTGGGCGATTGACAGCAAATTGTTT
This sequence comes from uncultured Desulfobacteraceae bacterium, assembly GCA_964412045.1. GTDB lineage: Bacteria > Desulfobacterota > DSM-4660 > Desulfatiglandales > B25-G16 > B25-G16. The sequence continues at coordinate 30,125 of CAYPNL010000150.1, read as the reverse complement.
ACTAACCAGTAAAGCACTAAACCAGATGGAAAATTTATAAATAAGAATGTAAATATGATTGGCAGAAACATCATCATCTTTGCCTGAGCGGGGTCACCCGGAGAGGGTGTCATTTTTTGTTGGAGAAACATGGATGCGCCCATCAGCAGGGTCAAGACCGGGATGCCATAAGGGGGAGCCATAAACGGTATTGTAAAGGGAAAAGAAAAAAGTCTTTCGGGCGCAGAAAGATCGTTGATCCACAGCACAAAAGGGGCGTGTCGCAACTCTATTGAGCTTGGCAGTATTCGGTAAAAGGCGAAGAAGACGGGTATCTGCACCACCATGGGCAAGCAACCCCCCATGGGATTGATCTTGTATGTCTTGTAGAGACCCATGAGTTGTTTCTGCATTTCCTGCTTATTGTTTTTGTACTTTTCCCTTATCTTGGCCATCATGGGCTGGAGCTTCCTCATTTCCTTCATAGATTGATAACTCTTATGGGTAAGAGGCCAGAACAGTATCTTTATGAGGATGGTGAGCAGTATAATGGATAGGCCGTAATTTGAGACGTATTTATTGAAAAAGCGGAGCGTGATCAATAGGGGTTTGGCGATTATATCGAACCAGCCGAAGTTGATTGCCTTTTCAAGTTTTTTCCCTAACCCTTTGAGCACATAGAGATCCCTTGGCCCCAGGTAGAGGGTGAAATTCTTGGTAATCTTTTCCATGGGCTTCACGTTGAGGGAGGAGGTTAGGTACGATACCCTGATTTCTCCATTGGGAAGCGTGGTGCCCTTTGCGGTGAGCGTAGCATCGTTTTCGTTGGCTATAGCAGCCATGAAGTACGGTTGCTCATAGGCCACCCACGGTATCCGGCCCTCGAACTTTTTTTCGTTTACTTTATCTGCCTTTATCTCCTCGAGCTTGTTGCCGAGCAAAAGGGCCATACCCTCAAATACGCCATACGCCTTCTTGGTCTCCTGGGGAAGGTGCGTAAGGTGAAGCGAAAGGGCATCATTGACGGTGTATCCGGAGCCGTTGTCGACTGTGATCGCGAGGTCGATAGCGTAATTTTCAGCGTGGAAGAGGAACCGCGTTTGTACGTCTACGCCTTGAGGAGACTTCCACTCATAAACCAACTCCTCTGGTTGATCGCCCCTTTCAAGCGTGATGCCTTTTTTCTCTACATTAAACGTTGACCAGGCAATATTCGGGATATTTTGACCGGAGAACCCGAGGTTGAATCCATATCCGTTTTTATTGTCGACGTGAATCAACTCCTTTAAGGAGGCGTTTTTTTCAGCGGTGGACCGGTATTTTTTTAACTTGAACCCTTGGATCATTGGGCCGGAGCCCGAGAACACAGCAGAGTACAGCTCTGTTTCGACCTTGATATCTATTGCCTCTAAGCCTGCCTCAAGCATCGATTCCTTTTGGGGGCCTAAGAGTTTCCGGCTCTCGGGCACCACCTTCTGTTCCTGCTCTTTTTCCTGGGTCGGGGGATTCTCGGACGGTTTGTCCGTTGGTTTTGGGGCAAAGAGGAGCGACCAGACGAGAAAGACAAGAAAAGACAGGATCAAGGCCAATAATGTTCTTTTATCCATCAAAAACCCAGCACTCATGTAAGTAAATCATAATCGATTGTCCCGTTACTAACAACTCATGACGCCCGGTGAACGACTAAAAAATGCGACACATACACGAACTGCAACAGAGGAAAGGAGAGCGTTTGCTTGCGGGAAACACCCTTCTGTTTATACAATCGTTTCCCGATCAAGCTCTTCTCTTTCACCGTTGGAATAGCAGGCTCATGAAGGTCTCGCAGGGCTCACCTGAGGGGATCATAGCCGCCCGGATGAAAGGGATGGCATTTAAGGATCCTTTTTGCTGCGAGGAACCCTCCTTTAATGATCCCGTATTTCTTTATGGCAAGGGAGGCATAGGTGGAGCATGTGGGCATAAACCGACACGAGGTTGGGAAAAGAGGCGATATTGCTATTTGATAAAACCTTATTAACACAACGATACACGTGCTCGCTTTAGGAAATGAATTTGTCATTTTCTATTACTGCGTTACGCAACTCATCATATACCTTAGAAAAGCTCGGCGCTTCGATTTTATGTAGGGGGATAATTACGACATCGTAACCCGTGGGCATCGAGTGCTTGTGAAGACGGAAAAATTCCCTAATCAATCGTTTCACGCGGTTTCTCTTTACGGCATTCCCAACCCTCTTGCTGACCGCTATGCCTAATCTCGTGATATCCCCACCGGTTGGCCGCGCGATAATGGTGAAGTTCTCTGTGCGAAGCCTATGGCCGCGAACACTGATGTCGATGAAATCGGCCCTTTTGAGAACCCGCTCCTTTTTAGTAAGGGATAATGATTTCATCCTCAGGCATCACCGCGTGGAAAACGGCTGGGGAAAAGAGCGCACACAAAGACCGAACCATGCTGCGCGTTATACAGCGAGCCTTTTCCGCCCTTTGGCCCTCCTTCTCGCGAGAACCTTTCTTCCGCCCTTGGTGCTCATTCTCGCCCGAAAACCATGGACACGAGACCTCTTTATATTGCTTGGCTGAAATGTTTGCTTCATAGAAGTTGCTTCCCTCCCGCCGCAAATATATAGTATAGAATTTCCTTCTTTAAGCGGCGAAGCCGCCTCCTATAAAATCGAAAAGCGATTTTATCAATCGTTTAATAAGCATAGCTCCTATGGGTTGTCAAGACAAAAGAGGGGCACCCATGAAACTCTATGTCGAAATGCCACAGCGCCTTATAGGGGCAGGCGCTATTTTTATTGATAAATCTCGTAAAATTATTTAAGGTAATAAAGTTATTGGATTGAGAAAGGAGACGCTGATGTTACTAGATCCTCTTCTTGGTTGGTTCTCAAACGACCTAGCCATTGACTTGGGTACCGCTAACACATTGGTATACGTAAAAGGCAAGGGGATTGTGTTGAACGAGCCCTCGGTGGTCGCGATAAAAAAGGGGGAACGGGGCGGAAACAAGGTGCTGGCCGTGGGAAAAGAGGCGAAGATAATGCTTGGCAGGACGCCTGGGGATATCGTGGCAACGAGACCCATGAAGGATGGGGTTATCGCCGATTTCGATATTGCCGAGACGATGCTCCGATATTTTATCAGAAAGGTACACAACAGGAGGACCCTGGTGCGGTCTCGCATTATAATATCGGTGCCCTCAGGGGTAACCCAGGTGGAGAAAAGGGCTGTTCGAGAGTCGGCGGAGTCTGCTGGGGCTCGGGAGGTTTATTTAATAGAGGAGCCCATGGCAGCGGCGATAGGGGCGGATTTACCCATCACCGAACCCACGAGCAACATAATAGTTGACATCGGGGGAGGAACCACAGAGGTGGCAGTTATCTCCCTGGCTGGAACGGTATATTCACGTTCTGTGCGGGTGGGAGGCGATAAGATGGATGAAGCCATCCTGCAGCATATCAAGAGAAAATATAATCTCTTAATAGGGCTTCAAACTGCTGAGCTCATAAAGATTACCGTTGGAAACGCCTATCCAATGGATGAACCGGAATTTATTGAGGTCAAAGGAAGGGATCTGGTTACCGGCATCCCAAAGATACTCACTATAGACTCAGAGGAGGTAAGAAAGGCCATATCAGAGCAGGTGGATGCTATCGTTGAAACGGTGAGAATCGCATTGGAGCAGACCCCTCCCGAGCTATCCGCCGACGTGGTTGACAAGGGAATAGTCTTGACCGGTGGTGGTGCACTGTTGAAAAATCTCGACGCCCTGCTGAGAGAGGAAACCAAGCTGCCGATCATGATCACTGATGATCCGCTCACCGCTGTGGCTAGAGGGGCGGGAAAGGCCTTGGATACTTTATCGCTATTGAAGGAGATTACCGTTAAGTAACCGAAGGGTTCAGGCTAACTACAGTTGACCATCTTTTTAGAGCATAAGCCGAAATGGGTTACCTATGCCCTTGTTGTCATATCCGTGATCTTGCTGTCCTTGAGCCTCGGCAAGGGGCAAGAGTGGAATAGGGCCGAGAAGCTTGTTATTGAGGTAACCGCCCCCATTCAGAAGTGCTTTATGGGCACGGTTCGCTTCATGCGGGATATCTGGGGTGACTATTTCTTCCTGGTGGAGACTCGCCGGGCAAACCTTCGGCTTAAAGCCCAGATTAACCTGCTCGAGCTCGAGAACAGCGGGTATAAAGAGGTGCTGCTAGCCAACGAACGGCTGCAAGAGCTTTTCAAATTTCAGGAAAGCACTGACGCCACGCTCATACCGGCAATGGTGACCGGATGGGATTGTAGCGGGATGTTTAAATCCATCATTATTGACAGAGGGTCCCGGGAACGAGTTGCGATAAATATGGCAGTAGTGAACTCTGAAGGGATTGTGGGAAGGGTTGTTTCGGTATCGACCGACTATTCTCAGGTTTTATTAGTTACGGATCAAAACTCGGCTGTTGACGGAGTAGTACAGAGCTCACGGGGCAGAGGCATGGTAAAGGGCAGTGGAACGGATGAGTGCTATTTTGATTACGTAATAAAGACATGTGAGATAAAGCCAGGCGATGCTATTGTGACCTCCGGATTGGGGGGGATATTCCCAAAAGGCCTTTGTCTGGGCATGGTAAAAAGCGTTGAAGATTCTCCCTATAAATTGTTCAAGGACGTTAGGGTTATTCCCGCTGTTAATTTTAATAAACTAGAGGAAGTCCTCATAATCCTGACCAGGGGCTCCCTTCCCCTTCGAGAGGGCAGGAACCGAGGGGGCGATGGTATATTGCCGTAAGGCATTGAGATGAGTACCAGGGGGCTTGTCCAGCATTGGAAGGCGCGCGTAGATTTCTTGTTTCTGAGCATCTGCGTGATGAGCGGAATTTTTGTTCTCATTCGGGGAAGCGTCGGCCACAGCCTGGGTATTGAGTGGCTCGATATTGATCTCATCCCCATCGCGCTCATCTATCTGGTCGGAAAGGATCAACAGTTAAGGGCGGGAAGCCTTGCCTTTTGTGTAGGGATTTTGACCGACATCATGACCCTATGTCCGCTGGGACTGTTTGCCGTCGCCTATTCAATGATCACCCTGGGACTGAATCGTTGCCACCAGTTCTTGGATTTCAATAAAATCAAGACATCAGCGCTGCTTGTTGCCATGTGCATTTTGGCCAAGTGGGCTTTTATTCTGGTTGTGCTCAACCTTTTCACGATCGGGAAGTTTATTCCTTCAACGCCCTTCCTCCCAGTGTTGTTATCCGCCTTGATAACGAGCCTCCTTGCGCCTCCCTTGTTCTATTTCATGGATTTAGGAGGCGGAGGAAGGGCCTCTGACACCTTTCATAACGACATCGAGCGATACTCATGGTAGGACATTCGGGTTTTGACCCTGCAGAAGCCGATATATTTCAGAGGCGACTCAAGAGGCTTACCTTGTTTGTCCTCGTTGTCTTTGGCGTGCTATTTGTACGGCTGTGGTCTCTGCAAGTTATTCATGGCTCAAAATACAGGGCACAGTCGGAGAACAACAGGATCTATCTGCGTGATGTTGTGCCCTTTCGCGGATTGCTTTACGATAGGAATGGCGAGCTGCTGGTCGACAATCGTCCCCTTTTCATATTAGGCGCAGTTCCCGAGGATATAGGTGATCCGGATAGTCTGCTGGCAGGGCTTCAAGAGTTGGTCGAGATAGACGAAGCCTCAGCAAGAAAAAGGATAAGAAGGGCGCAGAAGCGTAATCCATTTCAGCCCGTCCTCATAAAGAAAGGTCTCACCCGAGATGAGTTGGCCAAGGTGGAGACAAACATGTTCAGCATGCCCGGCGTTGAGATGGAGGTGAAGCCAAGGAGGCATTATCTCTATGGCCCATTTGCCTCCCATCTCATCGGCTATCTCGGGGAAATCGACAGAGAACAGTTAACAAGCGAGGAGTATACGCAGAATAGGCTCGGAGATCTTGTGGGGAAAGTCGGCATCGAGCGAAAGTGGCAAAAACAGTTGCATGGCATGAGGGGAGGCCAACAGGTGGAGGTGGATGCTTATGGCAGAAGGCTGCGGGTGCTCTTTCAAAGGGATGCGGAGCCGGGTTCGGATGTCTGTTTGACCATAGATAAAGCTCTTCAGATGTTGGCCGAGAAGGCCCTTGAGGATAAGGTAGGCGCGATTGTCGCCATGAATCCCATGAGCGGGGAAATATTGGCAATGGCGAGCAGCCCCGCATTTGATCCGAATGACTTTGTAAGCGGCATGGACAGGAAGGGGTGGGAGGGCCTCGTTTCAAACCCCCGGTTTCCGCTACAAAACAGGGTGACCACAGGACAGTATCCACCAGGCTCATTATTCAAGATAGTGGTAGCCCTTGCAGGGTTGGAGGAGGGAATAATCGACCCACACGAGAAGATCATCTGCACCGGAAGATATCATTTTTCTGGAAGGGCTTATCGTGATTGGAAGAAGGGAGGCCATGGGTCGGTTGACCTGCACAGAGCCCTCGTTGAGTCGTGTGATGTGTATTTTTACATGATGGGTCAAAGGATAGGCATAGATACCATCGCGAGATATGCTAGGTTGCTCGGCTTAGGCTCGAGAACAGGTCTGCAGTTGGGGAGCGAGGAGCCAGGTCTCATCCCGGATAGGGAATGGAAGCTCAACCATTGGCATATCCCATGGCAGGCAGGGGAAACGCTGTCGGTCTCAGTTGGGCAGAGCTTTACCCTTGTTACCCCTCTCCAGATGACGAGATTTATCTCGGCCTTGTTTAACGGGGGAATCCTTTTTAGGCCACAGGAAACGAGATTGGTGGGCAAGGGCCAGGGAGGAACTGTTTTTAGATTTCAACCCGATATTATGGGGCGCTGGAATATAAGGAAGACGCACGTGGAATTGATAAAACGGGCCCTGTACGGGGTAGTCAACGAGCCAAGAGGAACGGGGAGAGCTGCGAGGATTGATAGTATACGGCTGGCCGGCAAAACAGGTACTGCCCAAGTAATAGCACTTCCCGAAGACAAAGAGACCATTGCGGAAGAGGAGGTTCCCTATCAATTCCGAGACCATTCGTGGTTCGTGGCGGTCGCACCTGCCGAGAGGCCAGAACTCGCGTTGAGCATAATAATAGAGCACGGCGGTACGGGAGGGTCGGCTGCAGTCCCTATAGCTAAGATGATACTCGAGGGCTATTTCAGACAGAGATCCTGATGACAGGAATGGAGCAAGGCTTATATGTTCGATCGACGATTGCTGGATAATTTCGACTGGATTCTCTTGGGCATCTTAATGATGATTGGATTGCTGAGCGTCGTTAATCTTTACAGCGCAACGTGCTCGATCAGATCGGTTGGGGGGAGCGGGATATATGTGAAGCAGATCTGTTGGTACGGGATTGGTTTCTTGGTCCTGCTGCTCATGACGACCTTTGATTATCACCTGCTCGATAGGATAGCGTATCCTCTGTTTTTCCTCTGTTTAATTCTTCTGCTGGTCGTTCTTCAAATAGGAAGGGTAACCCATGGCTCCCAACGATGGTTACACCTGGGATTCTTCTCGGTGCAGCCCTCGGAGATGGCAAAGGTCTTTGTTGTCCTGGTGCTCGCGAAATATTTTTCCGCCTCAGAGAAGACGGGCGATTACAGGATAAGGGATCTATGGAAACCCTTGATTATGATCGCCATACCGTTTGTGATGATCGTCTCACAACCAGACCTGGGGACCGCCCTGATGATACTCATGGTCTCTTTCTCCATCATCCTGTTTGCCCATGTGAACCGGAGATCATTGCTCATTTTTCTTTCCATCGCCTGTATTTCCGCCCCCTTTTTCTGGACGAGCCTTCAGGGTTACCAGAAAATGCGGATCATCGCCTTTTTAAGGCCTGAGACAGACCCCCTCGGTTCCGCTTATCATATTACGCAGTCTAAGATCGCAATTGGATCAGGGCTCTTCTGGGGGAAAGGGTATCTCAAGGGTACCCAAACGAGCCTCAATTTTTTGCCACAGCAACATACCGACTTTTTGTTTTCGGTTTTGGCTGAGGAGTGGGGCTTCATAGGATCGGCAGCGCTGTTGGCGCTCTATCTGTTCTTGATACTGTGGTGTCTGAACATAGCCAGGAACAGCAAGGATAGATTTGGAACCCTTGTGGTAGTAGGCGTGGTCGCATTGATCTTCTGGCATCTTATAATCAACGTATGCATGGTGACAGGCCTTCTTCCCGTGGTGGGGATACCACTGGCGCTTTTCAGCTACGGGGGATCATCGGTGGTCTCTACATTTGCCTCCATGGGTCTGGTGATGAACGTGAGCATGAGGAGATTTATGTTTCAGAAATAAGGCTCTACGATCTCACAAGCAATCCCTGTACCATCCTTGCAAGAAGGGCTTCCGTTGATTGGGGGCACGGAAAAAAATTACTTGCAATCGAGAACGAGACTATGGTATGGAACCGCTGAAAAATCAGCAACGCGGAGAAGCAGCCCATGAAAAAAGCCAAGGACGATATAAACGCCTTTTTAGGGAAGGATACGGAATTCGAGGGTAAATTTTCCTTCATGGGTACAGTGAGGATAGACGGGACATTCTCAGGGGAGGTTTTTTCCAGCGGCACCCTGATCATTGGAGAGAGCGCGGTTATCAAGGCGAAGGTTCACGTTGGAGACATGATAATAAGCGGAGAAGTTCATGGCGATATCGTCGCGGAAAACAAGACAGAGATCAATCTTCCTGGCAAGCTCTTTGGGAACATCCAAACCCAGAGATTGGTCATTCAGGAAGGGGTTATATTTGAGGGAAACTGCAAGATGCAGGCCCTAGCGAGAGAGGATCAACATGAGACCATCACGCCTTCCCAAAAGGCTGAAGGCCTTTCTATCTTAAAGTAGTAGTGCAGGAGTAAGACCACGCCAGCGGGAGAGTATTACCATGATCATAGAATCCTTACAAATGATAAAGAATGCCGAGAAGGAGGCCCTGAAGAGCTCGGAGAATGCCAAGGCCGAGGCGAGTAAGGCGGTGGAGAATGCCAAGGCCGAGGCTGAAAAACTTATCGTAGAGAGGATAGGCAATGCCCAAGATCAAGCTGAGAAGATGAAGGAGGATGCTGAAAAGGCTGCGCGGGACGAGTGCCAGAATATTGCAGAACAATGGAACAAGGAGATCGAGAGGATCAGAGCTAGTGCCCGGGCCCATTTGGGAAAGGCAAGAGAATTCATATTGAAAGCGCTATTAGGTTGACAGCATGCTAAGACCAGTAAGGATGAAAAAGATACAGATCCTCGCCCTAGAGGACTACCGATACGAAGCAGTCAAGAGGCTACAGGAGCTCGGCACGGTCCATCTCACCGATTATTCCGAACAACTTTCTGACCCAGCGTTAGGAGATCTGCTCAGACCTCATCCCGTCTCAGCCACGATACGAAAGATAGCCACTCAGAATATCGCGGTGAATCGACTATTAGATCTCTTCGAACGCTATGATCCGGAGCCGAAAGAGGGCTTTATCAAGGGGCTTTTCGCTCCTTCTCCCCCTAAGAGACTTGAGAGCAGGGAGATGTATGGCAACGAGCTTATCGAGACGGTTGGCAGCAGCATTGAGAAGATCGAACGAGAGACAAAAGGAGCGGTGGAGGAGCTGGAGAGAATCGAGGAGGAGATTGGTGAATTGAAGGGGGTACGGGGCCTATTGGAGCTCATACTGCCCTTAGAGGTAGATCTCGAGGACATTGGAGAGTCTGAATTTCTGTCCGTGTTGCTAGGGATAGCGGCAAAGGAGGAGATCGATATTATAAGAGAACGGTTGGAAGAGGTGACCGATGGAAATTTCTACCTCGGGACATCGGAACTGCCCGGCAACCGATGGATAACGCTCGTACTATATCTCAAAGAACAGCAATCGCTTGTGTTGGCAAGCCTCCGTCGTTTAAATTGGGAGAGGGTTGAACTGGAGGGTCAGCGCGGAAGGCCACGGGAGGCGGTGGTGTCCGTTGAAGAACGATTGGAGGCCTTGACCGAGGAGAAATCAAGATATGAGGCGGTGATTGCGGGTATCGCGCGAGAATGGAGGGATGAGCTTCAGAAATACCGGGAGTTCCTGTCGGCTGAGAGACAGAGGGAAGAGAGCCAGAACAAATTCGCCTCAATGGAGCACGTGGTGGTGATTGCGGGCTGGATTCCGGAAGGGCGTTTCGTACAGGCGGAGAAGGATATGCGGGAGGTCACCCATGGTGCGTGTGTGGTAGAGGCATCCGATCCGGAGGAGGGCGATACTGTGCCGGTTTTGCTAAAAAACCCGAGGTTCTTCAGGAGCTTTGAGCTCTTGACACGTCTCTATGGACTGCCTGCCTATGACGGGGTGGACCCAACCATATTCCTCGCTCCCGGGTTCATGTTGTTTTTTTCGATCATGCTCACCGATGCCCTGTATGGGGCAATTGCCCTTGCCCTGGGCCTCTTTCTGATACGAGGAGGAGGAAGATACAATCAGGCGATACGAGACGGGGGAGTCATTCTATTCTCTGCCGGCGCCGCCACCATTATCATTGGGGCCCTTTCCGGAGGATGGTTTGGGGGCTTTGGGCTAAGGCTGTCTATCCTGGAGGCGATGATGGTATTCGATCCCATGGTCCAGGTAACGGCCTTTCTCATCATAGCCCTTGTCATTGGCCTAGCCCATGTGAACATAGGGGTGGTGATACACGTGGCGGATAACCTCAAGAGGCAACAACTGTGGAATGCGCTCACTGGTAATCTCTGGTTTTTATTCGCACAGCCGGGCATTGTGCTCTACCTGCTTGACTACAAGGCGGCAGGCCTAGCCTTTATAGTGCTCTCGCTCGCGTTGCTCTTGATGGGGCACAAGGCAATGGCCCTGTTCCAGATAACGGGGTTCATGGGTGACATCCTTTCATACGCCAGGCTCATGGCATTAGGATTGTGTACCACAGGAATTGCCATGACTGTGAATGTGCTCGCCGGTATGCTCTATGCGCTGGGAACGATCGGGGTTTTGGTCGCCCTTGTTGTGTTTTTCATAGGCCATCTGTTCAACTTCGTTATTAACGCCATGGGGGCCTTTGTTCACGGGCTCCGCTTGCACTATGTAGAGTTCTTTACAAAATTTTATCAGAGCGGGGGGGCTGAGTTTATGCCCCTCACAAGGAATTATGAGGTAGCTAAGATTACATAACAAGGAGGTATCTATTATGGAACTGTCTATGGGGGTCGTATTCGCAATTATCGGGGCAGCAATTTCTATGGGCCTCGCGGCCATTGCCTCGGGCATTGGAGTTGGGTTAGCTGGCGTTGCCGGGGCCGGGGTGATATCGGAAGACCCAAAGAAGTTCGGTCCCGTGCTGGTACTCCAGGCCCTCCCACAGACCCAGGGAATTTATGGATTTTTGGGGGCCGTATTGATCCTTATCGGCGTTGGCGTTCTCGGCGGTGCGGCAAAGGATATTCCCCTGGGGATGGGCTACGCGGCCCTCGCCGGAGGGATTGTGATCGGGCTGAGTAGTTTTACGGCCATTGCCCAGGGTGCTATTGCCGCGAGCGGCATGGGCGCTGTAGCGAAGAGGGCGGAGACCTTCGGTCAGGCGGTTGTGCTCGCTGTCATGGCTGAGACCTTTGCTATTTTCGGTCTGCTCATCGCCATATTGATCTTTGTGGGAACAAAGGTCATGGGAGGTTGATCTCAGGGCTTGCCGATAGCGCCCGTTCTTTGGAGACGAGGGGAGACATGTCGGATAAAGGCATTGACAAGATAATATCCCACATTAAGGCACATGTGGACAGAGAGATATCAGCGGTGCTTCAAGAGGCCCATGCAGAGGCCGAGAGTATCAAGAAGGCCGCCCAGCAAAAGGCTGAAGAAGAGGCGCAAAAGATTCTGTCCCAGGGAAAGAGGATTGCCGCACTCGAAAGCCAGAGGATAATCGCCGAGAAGAAGCTCGAGGCGAGACGAAGGAAGATGGATGCTCAAGAAGAGGCGATTGCCGCCTCATTTGAGGCAGTTATCACGGTTTTAGAGGAAGTGGCCGAAAAGGGAGAGCAGGATCACCTTGTGTATAAGGATATCTTGTTCAGCCTCGTGGCATCTGCCTGTGAGATCGTTGCAGGTGAGAAGGTGGAACTCGCCGTAAACAGACGGGACAGCGACAGATTCGACGAGAAGATGATGGAGGAGCTTTCTCGTTTTGTGAAGAAGAAGACGGAAAGGGATATATCCCTTTCCCTTGCGAATACGGCAATTTCCTGCCTCGGAGGCGTTATCGTAAGGGACTTGCAAAAACAGCTTCAGGTTGACAACACGCTTGAGGCAAAACTGGACCGCTTGAGGGAGAGCATACGGGTCGATGTTGCCAGGCTGCTATTTGGGGATGAACTGTGATCAAGGATGTCCTCTCATATCTTTACATAAACGCGAAGGTGATGGCAAAGGAGGGGAAGTTCATATCTCCGACGAGATGGGATGATCTATGGGGGTGCACCTCACCGGCAGAGGTAGCCTCCCTGTTGGAGGGAACGGACTATTTCCCTTACCTCGCAGAGGGTGCAACGCATGAGGCAAAGGAGCTGGAAAATTCAATCCTGGAGGAGTTCTCCGCGCTGGCCAAGGAGATCTCAGATATCATGCCCAAGGGCGCATGGCCGATACGGGAATACCTCTTGAGAAGATGGGATGTGATGAATCTGAGGACGATCATGCGGGGGATCCACGGGGACCTGAGGAAGGAGGAGATTGTGGAATCCCTCGTGGAGGGCGGAGAGTTTGATCTTGCCTTCCTGAAGGGCCTCATCGAAGCGGAGGGAATAGATGGATTTGTCGCACTGCTGACGAAAACTCCCTACCAGGCGCTCACGGAGGGGCTGGCTAGATATAACGCGACGAACAACCTGTTTTTCCTGGAGGCCTTGTTGGACAAGATCTTCTGGGCGGAGCTTTCGGCAAAGGTCATAAAGTCGAAGAGCCTGAAGGAATTCAGGGAGTTCATCCAGACATATACGGAGACCCACAACCTTAAGATGATCCTGAGGGCAAAGAATGAGGGTCTTTCCCTGGAGGATGTGGGACCTCTTTTGATCCCCGAGTGCCCGCTCACACACGAGATAACAGCTGCCTTTGATGAGGAGGAATTATCCGGCCTTATATCGCTCCTGGAGGATACCATCTATTTTGAGCCTTTGTTGAGCGCTCAGACGGAACATGAGAGGACTGGTTCGGTCTTTCCATTTGAAGTAGCCCTCGACAATCTCGTGGCACAGAAGGCCGAGGATATCAGGAGGAAAAAGCCTTTTGGGCCCGGGCCTCTCATCGGGTTTATCACATCCAAGGAGGCAGAGGTCAAAGGCCTCTTGGCCGTTGTGAGAAGCACCGAAGTAGACCTCGACAGAGAGACCATACGGGAGACGGTGACGAGGTAGCAATGGATATTGCTTTGATAGGTGACAGACACACGGTTCATGGCTTCAGGCTGGCAGGAATCCGCAGGACTTTTCTGATCGATGAGGTGCGAAAAGGAGATGTAAGGGGGCTGCTGAGGAAGCTTTTCAGCGGAGAGATCGCCCTTCTCTTGGTTACCGAAGGGGCGGCGCAAGAGCTCGGGGAATTGCTTGAGGAGGCCACGAGGTTTAAACAGGGGATAACGCCTATTTTAGTGGAGATTCCAGATAGCAGAGGGCCTTTGCTCACGAGACCTGACCCTATCAGAGCGCTTATCAAGAAAACCGTTGGATTTGAAATAACATAATGAGGGTATTATGACAGACACAAGCACGGGGAAAATCCAGAGTATTGCCGGCCCACTGGTCATCGCAAAGGGTATGCGGGGCTGTGAGATGTATGAGGTGGTGAGAGTAGGCCGGGAAGGACTGATGGGGGAAACGATAAAGCTTATAGGGGACTTGGCATATGTGCAGGTTTACGAGGATACAACCGGACTGAAACCGGGAGAAGAGGTCGTGAGGACAGGTGTCCCCCTTTCAGTGGAGCTTGGCCCGGGCATCATTACCAATTTTTATGACGGGATACAAAGGCCGCTGTTAGAGATCAAGAATCAGGCAGGGGACTTTATAACAAGGGGAATAAACGTTCCAGGCCTCGATCCTGACAAGAAATGGGATTTCAGTCCTACTCAAAAGAAGGGTGATGAGCTCATCGAGGGAGACATCCTGGGGGAGGTGCAGGAATCTAAGGTAATACTCCACAAGGTGATGGTACCGCCGGGAAAGAAGGGAAAGGTGGCGGAGATCAGGGCAGGAAGTTTTTCGGTTGATGAGGTTATCGCTGTTCTCGAGGACGGGGGCGAGAGGCATGAGCTAACGATGAAACAAAAGTGGCCGGTACGGATAGGAAGGCCCCTCAAGAAGAAGCTCGACCCGGAGGTGCCCCTGCTAACGGGCCAGAGGATATACGACACCTTTTTCCCCATAGCCAAGGGTGGCACTGCAGCTATTCCCGGCGGATTTGGGACCGGCAAAACGGTTAGCCAGCACCAGCTTGCGAAGTGGTCTGACTCGCAAATCGTCGTGTACGTCGGCTGCGGAGAGAGGGGCAATGAGATGACCGAGGTTCTCATCACCTTTCCGGAGCTGGACGATCCGAGCACCGGGGAAAAATTGATGGAGCGATCTACCCTAATCGCAAACACCTCAAATATGCCGGTGGCAGCCAGGGAGGCCTCGATCTATACGGGGGTTACTATTGCAGAGTATTACAGGGATATGGGGTATGACGTAGCTTTGATGGCCGACTCGACATCACGGTGGGCAGAGGCGCTCAGGGAGATCTCAGGGAGACTGGAAGAGATGCCGGGTGAGGAGGGGTTTCCCGCATATTTGGGCACGAGGCTTGCCGATTTCTATGAGAGGGCTGGCAGGGTCGTGACCTTGGGCAAGGAAAAAAGGTTGGGATCCGTTTCGATTATCGGCGCCGTTTCACCACCGGGAGGGGATTTTTCTGAGCCGGTTGCTCAAAACACCTTGCGGGTAGTGAGCTCCTTTTGGGCGTTGGACACCAACCTGGCGGACCGCAGGCATTTCCCGGCAATCAACTGGTTGACGAGCTACTCGCTCTATTTGGACTTCGTGAAGCCGTGGTTTGACAAGAACGTGGATAAGGAGTTCCAGACACTCAGAGGGGAGATGATGACCATTCTGGAAAAGGAGGCGGAACTCCAGGAAATCGTTCAGCTGGTCGGCCAGGATGCCTTGCCTGAGGCTGACAGGGCACTGTTGGAGGTGGCGAGGATGATCAGGGAAGACTACCTCCAGCAACACGCCTATCACGAGGTCGATTCTTACTGCTCCAAGGAGAAGCAGTATTTAATGTTAAAGGTCATTAAACGATTCTACGAGGAAGTAAAAAAGGCAATCAGTTCTGGCATTATGGCGAGCAGGATCGCGGCGGTGAAGGTTAAGGACGAGATAGCCAGGATGAAGTATGCCCCGAATCCCGATTTTCCGCAGAGGTATGAGGCGTTGGTAAGGTCCATTGAGGGAGAATTTCAATCGCTGGGAGATCAAAGATGAAGGAAAAGGCAAGGGATATCAAGGCAAGGGAATATCGGTCGGTCACCCAGGTTGCCGGCCCCCTCATGATCATCGAGGGTGTGGAGGAGGTGGCCTATGGCGAGGTGGTTCATATACGGACTCCCGGGGGCGACAGCAGAATGGGACAGGTGTTGGAATCACAAGAGAACAGAGCCATTATCCAGGTATTTGAGGGGACAAGGGGGCTTGATACGGATCTGACGGCAGTGAGATTCTCCGGGGATATCATGAGGCTCTCGGTCTCCAAAGAGATACTCGGGCGGTCTTTCGACGGCTTGGGCAGGCCTATCGATGGGGGACCGGAGGTTATTCCGGAGTTACGGCTACCTATTACAGGCGCGGCCATCAACCCAACAGCACGGGCTTACCCGAACGAGTTCATCCAGACCGGTATTTCCACCATCGACGGGATGAATACGTTGGTCAGAGGGCAGAAGCTCCCCATATTTTCCGGCGCGGGCTTACCTCACAACGAGCTCGCCGCACAGATAGCGCGGCAGGCAACGGTCTTGGGCTCGGAAGAACCGTTTAGCGTGATCTTTGCCGCTATGGGCATCACCCATGAGGAGGCGAATTTCTTCATGAAAAGCTTTGAATCCTCGGGGGCTCTTGAGAGGATCGTTTCATTCATCAATCTCGCAGATGATCCTGCCATAGAGAGAATTATCACGCCTCGAATGGCACTCACAGCCGCGGAGTTCCTCGCCTTTACTTATGACACCCATGTACTGGTGATCCTCACGGATATGACCAATTACTGTGAGGCGCTGAGAGAGATCTCATCCGCACGGGAAGAGGTTCCCGGGAGAAGAGGGTATCCGGGGTATATGTACACTGATCTCGCCACCCATTATGAGCGGGCAGGAAGGATCACAGGGAAAAAAGGATCTATAACACAGATGCCGATACTCACCATGCCCGATGATGATATCACCCACCCGGTCCCGGATCTCACCGGATATATTACCGAGGGACAATTCGTGCTCTCTCGGGAGTTGCACAGAAAGGGGATTTACCCTCCGGTTGATGTCCTTCCGAGCCTTTCGAGGCTCATGAATGAGGGTATCGGTGAGGGCAGGACGAGGGCGGATCACTTAGGGGTGTCCGACCAATGCTACTCCGCATATGCAGAAGGAAGAGATGTCCGTAGCCTCGTAGCAGTAGTAGGCGAGGAAGCATTAAGCGAGAGGGATCGTCTCAATTTGAGGTTCGCGGATACATTCGAGGAGAGGTTTGTTGCCCAGGGGGCGAATGAAAACAGGACCATTGAACAGACGCTCGATCTGGGATGGGATCTGTTGTCCGTGCTTCCAGAGGGTGAGCTTAAGAGGATCGATGATAAATTCGTGAAGCAATACTACAAGGGAAATCGTTAGTGCAGGCAAGAGAGTAGCCCATGGCAGAGATTCTCCAGAACGTAAAGCCTACGAGGATGGAACTTCTGAAGCTCAGAAGAAGGGTGAAGCTCGCCGATAAGGGACACAAGCTCTTAAAGGAGAAGCGTGATGCTTTGATTTCCGAGTTCATGGTAGTGATCCAGCAGTACAAGGAGTCGAGAAGACGGGCAGAAGAACACCTGAACGGAGCCTTTCAGGATCTCCTTATGGCGGAGGTTCTGTTGGGAAGCCGAGAAATTGAGCAGATAGGCGCAATAGGTGCAAGGGATATAAGCCTAGGTGTTATTGCGAGAAACATAATGGGCGTCTCAGTTCCCGTTATGGAGATCGGAGATCTAGTCCGAAAGGTCCATGAGAGGGGATACGGCTTGCTGAATACCAACGCGAAGCTCGATGATGCCGCCAAGGGCTTCGAGGAGGCCCTCTCCTTAATCGTGAAGCTTGCAGAAGTGGAAGAGTCCGTGAGGAGGATCGCTCAGGAGGTAGAAAAGACCAAGAGGCGTGTGAATGCATTGGAGTATATCGTCATCCCAAGGCTCAAGGCCACGATTAAGCATATAGAGATGAGGATGGAAGAGATAGAAAGGGAGAGCTTCCTTCGGTTAAAGAAGATAAAGGCATCCTTAGAGGCGAGAAAAAAGCAAGCAGAGAGGATGTAAATTACGCAGATGTACCGCCATGGTTTAGTCGTACCTTCACGTCGGAAAGCGGAGATAAAAACTCCCCTCAACCGCGATACCTTCGAATTCTGAGCAAATGACCATACAGCATGAGGCAAGAACAAGGAAGATACCGCATAACCGCGCGAGGGATACCCGGGAGAAGCTGTTTTACCTCTTCTTGGTTGCCCAGGTTTGCGCTATCTTCGGCCTGGTTGTGGGAGTCCTCTTCTTTCTATGGCGTTTGCTTAAGGCGCTCTAGGCCAATGAACCCCTTCCCAAGAATCCGTCCTTACTTGGACCGATGCGCCACCCTCAGGACCATACCATAGAGAAACCCTTGACCCTGAGGCTGCCATAAGCCCGCCTTCTTATCGCTTGACTTTCTATTACAATTCGATATAGTAAAAGTGGTTATCCTCATATGGCTATGTATGGAAACAGATGAATTAGATCAATTTGAACTGTTGGAGCAGAGGGTAGAGGCACTTATCTCGCTGGTGAATTCCCTGAAAGAGGAGAATGTTACCTTAGAGAGGCGGGTCCAAGAGGGAGGGGAGGAATTGCGTTCGCTCAAGAAGGAGACGGAAGGCCTGATGGCCGGTAGAGAAGCCGTGCGGGAGAGGATAGCCCGGCTTTTGAGGAAAATAGAGGAGTGTGCGTGAATGCGTAAAACGATGAGCACTGCGAACGAGACAGTTACGATCAAGATAAGGGACAGGGAATACGACATAAGGGGAACGGACGATAAGGAGCGGATGTTAAAGGTGGCCGCATATGTGGATCAAAAGCTCAGGGACATAAGCAGCGCAAGCAAAGGCCTCAACAATGAGAAGACAGCCATTCTGGCAGCCCTTGATATCGCGGGAGATTATTTTCAAACCATAAAAGAAAAGGAGGATCTGCTCCGGGAAATCAATAACAGGTCCCAGAGATTGATGCTAAACCTAAACACGGTATTGCAGTAACCTTTTCCCCTGCTATGTTCGTGATGGGCGGGATTTTTTTGAGTCAACACCACTAAGAAGGGGGTTTTCCAGGTGCCCTTGTGTGTCTGTTCAGGTACCACAACGAAACAGACCTAACAGGGCACCAAAACGCCCACGTAAGCCAGACTGGGTTCAAAAAGAACCGCCCACACGGCATTGAAGCGGGGGAATTTATAAAAGAGTGGATTGATCGTATAAGGCTTAATGAATATAGTTCCGCTTGGATGTTTGCTACACCAGGTGAAGATATCCATATAGTTCATAAAAAGAGTGAAGGTGCAGGGAGCATATCGAGACATACACGGTAGGTCTAAATCCTTGGAAGTCGCTCTGTTCCGTTGAGTACCATCTGAGAAAAGCTCATCCTGCCATCAGAGACCTCTTTTTTCTTACGCCTCTATCAACCCCTCTTTTATCCTAAAAACCAAAGAACTAAACAAAAAGGCGGTGATGAGATAATGGAAATCGCTTATCTTGGCATAGGAGTGCTGGCAGGGATCATCATTGGAGGAGTGATAGGGTTTATCGTTCGCAAGAAGGCAGTCGAGCACAAGCTTGATTCCGCAGAGGACTACTCGAAGAAGGTTGTTCTAGAGGCCAGCAAACAGGCCGAGACGATCAGAAAGGAGGCCCAGCTCCAGGCAAAGGACAAACTCTATCAAATGAAGCTCGAATTCGAGGAGGAAACAAGATCGAGAAGCAAGGAACTCCAGAACCAGGAAAGAAGGTTATTCCAAAAAGAGGAGACCCTCGATAAGAAGATGGGGCAACTCGAGCAGCGGGAATCGGGAATCGTCAACAAAGAGACGAGCCTTGCAGATCGAGAAAAGGAGCTTAAGACGAAAAGGGAGGAATTTGACAACCTCATTGAGGAGGCGCGGAGGAATCTGGAGATGATTGCCGGGATTTCTGCGGTTGAGGCAAAGGAGATG
Source organism: uncultured Desulfobacteraceae bacterium (assembly GCA_964412045.1). Classification (GTDB taxonomy): domain Bacteria; phylum Desulfobacterota; class DSM-4660; order Desulfatiglandales; family B25-G16; genus B25-G16. The sequence goes on along the minus strand of CAYPNL010000150.1, from coordinate 10,632 downwards.
CTCGTTTCTTCGATGGAATCAGAGGCACGTCATGAGGCATCCAAACTTATTAAAAAGATAGAAGCAGAGACGCGCGAGATATCCAGGAGAAAGTCACAGGAGGTCCTGGCCTTGGCCGTTAAGAGATACGCAGGTGATTACGTGGCAGAGGAGTGCGTGTCGGTGGTGAACCTGCCAAACGATGAGATGAAGGGGAGGATCATCGGAAGGGAAGGCAGGAACATTAGGGCACTCGAGGCAGCAACCGGGATAGATCTCATCATCGATGATACACCAGAGGCCGTGGTGCTCTCTGGATTCAATCCAGTCAAGAGAGAGGTGGCAAAGGTAGCCCTTGAGAGGCTGATAGAGGACGGCAGGATTCATCCGGCTCGAATCGAGGAGATCGTTGAAAGGGTGGGCAGGGAAGTCGAGGCGAACATCAAGGAGGCAGGTGAACAGGCTACTTTTGATATTGGGATCCATGGAATCCATCCGGAGCTGATTAAGCTGGTCGGTCGGCTCAAATATAGGTCAAGCTACGCGCAGAACGTCCTCCAGCACTCTGTTGAGGTTGCCTTTTTGTGTGGCATAATGGCCTCTGAGTTGGGCCTAGACGAGAAACAGGCTAAGAGGATTGGGCTGCTGCACGATGTCGGTAAGGCAGTAGACCATGAGGTCGAAGGAACCCATGCCCATATAGGTGCTGAGCTCGCCAAAAAATATGGTGAATCTGAAGAGGTAGTGCATGCGATCGCAGCTCATCACGAGGAGATACCGGCTAGTTCCATCTTAGATGTGCTTATCCAGGCCGCCGATACCTTGTCGGGCGCACGGCCCGGAGCACGCAGGGAGATGTTCGAGTCCTACGTGAAGAGACTGGAGGATATGGAAAAGATTGCCAATTCTCTCAAGGGTGTAAATAAATCATATGCGATTCAGGCAGGAAGGGAATTGAGAATCATAGTGGAGAGCGATAAAGTAGATGATTCCGAGACCGGGATGATTTGTAGGGAAATAGCAAAGAAGATAGAAAAGGAGCTTACCTACCCTGGGCAGATAAAGGTCACGGTAATCAGGGAAACAAGGGCCGTTGAATATGCAAAATGAGATACTGAGATAAAGGCCCACCTATCACCTATGCCCAGAGCCATTCATTATGCTCGGTGAATAGCGCCTTGACATCTTTCAGACCTTATTTTTTTAGACAGCAGCGCCGTAGTTTGGGTAAGATGATCAAGTTTTTTGATGTGTGCAAAAGTTTTGGCTCGGGAAACTCAGCGCTCATAGACGTAAGCCTGACGATTGAGCGGGGGGAATTCGTATTCATCACAGGGCCCAGCGGTGCGGGAAAGACGACGTTGCTAAAGATTATCTTTTGCGCGGAGATGCCCACGAGCGGACACGTGTTGGTTAACGGAAGGAACCTGAACAGGATTAAGGATCAAGAGCTTGCGTTGCTGCGGAGAAGAACAGGGGTGGTCTTTCAAGATTTCAAGCTGCTTTTCAGGCGTACTGTTTTTGAGAACGTAGCCCTCGCCCTGGAGATCATGGGGACTCCCTTTTCAAGCATACGAAAGAGGGTTCATCATGTCCTCACGTACCTCGATTTAGGGGGAAAGGAGGATTATTATCCCCCCCAACTATCAGGCGGCGAACAACAGAGGGTCGCCATAGCGCGGGCCATTATCAATAATCCCCTGATTCTCTTGGCTGATGAGCCAACTGGAAACCTGGATCAGGGCCTAACCATCGAGATAATGGCTCTCTTGAAGCAGATACATGTCAAAGGCACGACCGTACTTGTGGCAACCCATAACCAGGCACTCCTAAAGGGCACGAGGAGAAGGGGGGTTACCCTCAATAAGGGCAGGATAGTATAGTGAAGAAAGAAGGGAGGATAAAAGCAGCAGAAGGGTTCGTTCGGCCTTTGCCGATATTGTGTGTTGTATGTGTCCAAGACCCATCGTTTGCCAATTGATACGAGAGGGAGCTTGTTTCAGGTGAGAGCAGCATTGCTTCGTTACTCCACGCGGCGAGCACTGGCGAACATCTTTGAGAATCGTTTGGTCCACCTAGTAGGCATCGGTACGATGGCTATCGCATTTCTCCTGTTTCACGCTTTTCTCCTCGTATTCGTTAATATCAATTATTGGATTGAAGAACAGGGAAGTTCCTTGACCATGTCCATATATTTCAAGGGGAATCCCGATAAGGTTGCCGTTGAGGGGGTAACAGAAGAATTGCTCCACTATCCTGAGGTAACGATCAAGGAGTTTATTTCAAAAAGCGATGCCATGAGGATCCTCAAGAAACGGTTGGGCGATAAATCCGGTGTTCTGGATGGCTTGGAGGACAACCCTTTGCCTGCCTCCCTTGAAATCGTTCTCTCCAGGGGAAGGAGCGAGGATTTCCCTCAGCAACTAAAAGAGAGGATCGAGAGGCTCGAGGCAGTTGATGAGGTACACTATAGCCACGAATGGGCAGAGAAGATTCAGGCAGCAATGGGGGCAGTGAGGTTGGCCGGCGTAATCTTCGGGGGGTTGCTTTTTTTAGCAGCCCTTTTCATTATCATAAACACGATAAAGTTGACCATCTACTTGAGGCATGATGAGGTCGAGATACTCAAATTGGTGGGTGCGACCAATCGCTTTGTAAAGGCCCCTTTCCTTATCGAGGGATCGATACAGGGACTTCTCGGAGGATTGACCGCCCTGGCGATCCTATTCCTGGGATATCTCGCAATCATAACCAGAATAGATCTCCGGGTTGGGTTTGCCTCTCTCGATATCGTGTTTCTCTCGCCGGCCGTTATCATGCTCTTATTGCTTATGAGCATTCTCGTTGGGTTTCTTGGAAGCATGATTTCATTGAGCCGGTTTTTTAGAATATGAACCAAAAAATCGCTGGTCTCTCCTCATTCTTGCTCTGCCTTTGCGCCATACTCGCGGCCTCTCTGTGGGCGGACACCTCAAGCAAAGAGAGGAAAGCACTGATCGAGATCACTCGCTCCCAAATAAAGGAGATCGAACGACACCTTTCAGAGCAGCAGGGGGAGTTGTTCAGCGTTGGTGCAAAGGAAAAAGATATCCTGGGGGAGATAGAACGCTTGGAAATGGAGTTGGCGAAGAATCGTGATGCATTACGCGAGGTATCGAGCCGGATCCAGGAGGTAGAAGACGCTATCGAGGATGGCCAAAACAGGGTCGAGACGTTGAATCGTTCGTTACGGGATGTCGAGGACTACTTGACAAGGAGGCTTATTGCCTTCTACAAATTCGGGAAAGTCGGCTATGTAGCCCTTCTTATGGGTGCTGATACCTTTCAGGAGCTTGAGAAAACCATTCGGTACATGAGTTCCATTATGGATCGGGATAGAGAAGTTCTCGATAGGGTAGAGGGAAAAAGGGGCCAGATTGAACGGGAGGTAGCCGGACTCGAGGAGAATAAGGCCGCTCTCGAGCTATTGCGGAAGGCAAAGGATGCCAGGGCGAAGCTCCTTGAGAGGCATATGGAGAGCAGGGTATATGTGCTCATGAAGGCACGCAAGGAGAAGGAGTTTTACGAAAAGGCGGTGCAGGAACTGAAACAGGCAGCTCACGCGCTCAATCAGACTATGGGAGGGCTTGAGAAGGAGGAGAAAGGGGTATCTCAGCTGAAAGGGCTCGCACATATGAAAGGGGAATTACCCTTACCGTTACAGGGAGAAATCGTACGGAATGTGCATACATCAGGCTCAAACCCATTCATGCATAAAAAAGGTGTGTTTATAATCGGGTCAGCAGGCGAAGAAGTTCGGTCGGTATTTCCCGGCATAGTGGATTATTCCGGTTGGTTTAAGGGATATGGGCAGTTGATGGTCGTCAATCATGGGGCACACTATTTTACCGTCTTCGCCCATCTCTACAAGAGGGCAAAGGAGAAAGGCGAGAGGATTTCAGGAGGAGAGCCTGTGGGTATTGCCGGAGATCCTGGGTGGAATCTAGGGCCTGGGGTGTATTTTGAGATCAGAAAAGGAGGGGAGCACCTTGACCCGGAGAAATGGCTCAAGGTACAGTAGGCAAAAAGAGGAGCGATCACGCGGAATCTATGAGTATGCATAGGGCTGTTGCGCGTTTCAGCCTGCGATGCTGAACGGTACGAACACTACGACGAGAGGAGAGGCAGATGATAAGGACAAAGGCCAACATTTTTTTTCACCAGACGTTCGCGATTATCTTCGTGATTGTGTGGATGGTTGCCGCCGGCGGATCCAAGGAGGTGTGTTGTGCAGGCACAGAAGAGGTATATAAGAACATTGAGGTGCTGACCGAGGTTTTGCGGAAGATTGAGAAGAACTATGTGGAAGGCACTGAGCCGAAGAAGCTTATCTATGGGGCGGTAAAAGGTATGGTGGGGACCCTTGATCCCCACTCGGATTTTATGGATCCGGATGAATACAGAGAATTAATGATAGATACAAAAGGGAGCTTTACCGGCGTAGGGATCGAGATAACCATTCGGGACAATGTCCTTACCGTTGTTTCTCCTATAGAGGGAACGCCTGCGTTTGATGCTGGCATAAAGGCGGGAGACCAAATAATTAAGATAGACGATACGTCGACAAAGGACTTTTCCATTATGGAGGCAGTGAAGGCTATTCGAGGGCTTAAGGGATCCAAGGTCACGTTGACTATCCGGCGGGAGGACATAGAACAACCGATCCAGTTTGTTATCACCAGAGATGCGATTCCCATCATAAGCGTTCGCTCCCTATTGCTTCCTCATGGCATCGGTTATGTGAGGATTTCGAACTTCCGCAGTAATACCGGCCAAGAACTATCTAAGGCGCTGGGGGATCTGGAGGGCAAAGGAGGCCTCAAGGGTTTTGTTTTGGATCTGAGAAACAACCCAGGCGGCTTGCTCTCTCAGGCGTTAGAAGTGGCCGATGCATTCCTTGATTCAGGCGTGATTGTTTCGATCAAGGGACGGGATCAACAGGAGGAAAAGACATATGCACAGAGTGGAGATTGTATACGAGGATATCCAATAGTAGCCTTGATCAACGGAGGAAGCGCCAGCGCATCGGAGATCGTGGCCGGCGCATTGCAGGACAATCAAAGGGCACTTATATTGGGTACTACCACCTTTGGGAAAGGTTCAGTGCAAACCCTTTTTCCTCTCTCGGATGGATCGGGTTTACGCCTCACCACGGCCCTGTATTATACCCCGAACGGAAGATCTATCCAGGCCAGCGGCATTACGCCTGATATAGAGGTTGCCTTCGTAGCTCCAAAGAAAGAGCCAAAAGACGAGAAGATGCCTGTGATACGGGAGAAGGATTTGGAGGGCCACCTCGAAAAGGATGGCGATGAGCAGGAGGGCAACGAGGCCTTTTCAAAGGAGGAATCTCGTTTTCGAGACCTCATCAAGAATGACAATCAATTGAGAAGTGCGGTACACGTGCTTCAATCATGGGGGATTTTTTCGTTCATGGAGACTCGAAAGCCCGGTACATAAGCAGGAAACCCTGCTTTTAGCTCCTTGCATCCCCCATTGTTTCGCTGCATGTGTCAGACAACACAGGCGGCATAAGGCTCAAGGTTCATCTTTTGTGCCTTTCCCCCTGAGCCTTGCGCTTTTCAAGCCCGGCACTTTTACTCAACACAATAAGCATTGATTCAGAGGGGATGAGAATTTTAGCCATGTGTGGCTAGATATTCATGGTTACGCGTAGAAAAGACAGATCAAAAAACATATACCTCGTCTTCATTGGGTTTGCCCTCGCGAGCATTCTCATCACCGTAGCCATAGATTGTCTGCCGAGATTTGCTCAGCGAGGAGCCGTCCCTCCCTTTGAGGAGCTGCACAACCATCCGGAGAGATCTATCACCCCTGAAATGCCGTTTTCACCTCACCAAGCTGCATCGCCAAAGATCGCTATTATCATAGATGACCTGGGGTATGATGCATCCCTTGCAGAGGGGTTTATGCGCCTTGATTTGCCGCTCACCCTATCGATATTGCCCTTTGCGCCCTATACGCACTCCATCGCGCACAGGGCTAGAGAAGGAGGGCGAGAGATCATGCTTCATCTTCCCATGGAACCGAGGACTTACCCCAGCATTAATCCGGGAGATGGGGTGTTGCTGGTCTCCATGGAAAGGGCAACTATCCTGGAGGTCCTCCAGAGGGATTTAGGCGAGATACCCTTTGTAGAGGGCGTTAATAATCACATGGGGTCAAGGTTCACCGAGGACAGGGAAAAGATGATGGTGGTTCTTGGGGAGCTGAGGAGAAGAGGGCTCTACTTCGTTGACAGCAAGACGAGCGGCCTGAGTGTGGCATTCGATCTTGCGAGGCAGATGAAGATCAGGACGGCACGCAGAGATATTTTTCTCGACAATGATCTATCGGAAGCTTCGCTCAAGATACAAATGGATAGGCTGCTTGCTGTAGCGAGACACAAGGGGCATGCCATAGGCATAGGCCACCCTCATAAGGAGACTTTAAGGTTTTTGAGGAGGTTCCAGGTGGGCCTCGACAAGGAGGTGGAGGTAGTACCGGTGTCTTCTTTAGTGAACCGCTGAAAGGGCGTTTGCCTTAGGTTTCCGTCCACGAGATCCGAGGAGTATGCCTGAACGCAGCACTGATGGATACAAGGGTTGGGCGGGTTCTCCATCTTAGCGGCATAGCTCGCTGTCCAGAGGCTTTATCTTGTAAGCAGCGATGAGATTTTTACTTTCTTTTCGACTATTCCATGGTATAAAGCCGCCAAGGGTAAGGCAGCGTTGCTATGTGAGGAAACGCAAGGGGGCGTCGTTCATGATGGAGGATTTTGTTACCTTTCACCAAAAGCCGGCACTAAAGCACCCAGCGCTGATTGTTGGCTTTGGGGACTGGTCAAACGCGGGCAATGTGGCCCTGAAAGCGATTGAATACGTCATTCGAAAGAAGGGGGCTACGCTGTTTGCTGAAATCGAAACCGACCCATTCTACCACTTTACCCAAAACCGACCAATTATCTCTATCAGGGGGGGGAAGCTTCAGAGCGTCAATAGAAGGCGGATATCCTTCTATGTCTGGACCAATAACGAGGGGGGCAATGACCTGATCTTTTTAAAGGCGCAAGAGCCGGATTATCGGTGGTACACATTCGTTGATATCCTCTTTGACCTCTGTATGCGGTGGGAGGTTTTTCTGATTGCCAGCCTTGGAGGGATGTATGACGATGTGCTTCATACCGAAGCCATTGTTTCCGGGATTTATTCATTAGAGAACTGGAAGGATGCCTTGCTCGAACAAGGCATTCATCTCATCGATTATGAAGGCCCCTCTGGCATTCATTCTTTCATTATGGAGAGGGCACAAAGGGAACAATATCCCTATATCGGGCTGTGGGGTCACTCGCCCCTCTACCTCAGAGGTACCAATTTTAGGGTATTGAACCGAATGATTTCCATACTGTCTTCCCTGTTTTCCTTTTCCATAGAAACCTTTGAGCTTGAGAGATCGTTGAAGGAGTTCGAGAATCAGATGGAGGAGGTCCTGGACAAGAATGCTGAATTACAGGATTATATAGGGAAGATCAAAAAGCTCAGGAGCGGGAAGCTTCAAAAAAAGGATATTCCGAAGGTCATCAGCATACAGGATTTTCTCAGACATAAGGATTCTGACTAGGGGCGGATGGTTTCACAGGACATCACACCTTCTCCTACATGCGAGCGAGACAGCTCGGGAGAGGCATAAAGGTAGAATACTATGGCTACAATGGTTGTTGTCGGCACACAGTGGGGCGATGAGGGCAAAGGGAAGATAGTCGACCTGCTCAGCGCCCACGCGGATAAGGTGGTACGGTTTCAAGGGGGAAATAACGCGGGCCACACCCTTGTGGTGAGCGGTCAGCGATCGATTTTACATCTTATTCCCTCAGGAATCCTTTATCCGGATGCCAGATGTCTTATCGGCAATGGCGTGGTGGTGGATCCCGAGGTCCTCTTGGAGGAGATCAAAGATCTCGATACGAGAGGAATAGCCGTGACCCCTCAGAGACTGGGCGTAAGTGAGCGGGCTCACCTGATCATGCCGTACCATAAGGCAATCGATGCAGCACGGGAAGAGGCAAAAGGTGCTTCCAGGATCGGGACGACCGGAAGGGGCATAGGGCCGTGTTATGAGGATAAGGTCGCAAGAGTGGGAATAAGGGCTTGTGATCTGAGGGAACCTCGTGTGCTGATAGAAAAGATCAAGGTCGGCCTTGAGGAGAAGAACTTCTATCTCGCGAAGCTCTTCGGGTCTGAGCCCCTTGAGCATGGGCCAATAGTAGCGCGGTATCTCTCGATAGCCGAGCAGGTTTCGTCCTTTCTTGTTGATGTGGCCGCGGAACTGGACAGGGCGATTAAAAGAGGTGAGAACATCCTCTTTGAGGGCGCTCAAGGGACGCTGTTGGATATTGACCATGGCACCTATCCGTTTGTTACCTCTTCCAATCCCGTGGCGGCGACCGCGAGCACCGGAACAGGGGTTGGCCCGAACAGATTAGATAGCATCTTAGGCGTTGTGAAGGCATATACCACAAGGGTTGGCGCCGGGCCGTTTGTGACAGAGCTCACCGATGAGATCGGCGATTACCTTCAGCAAATGGGGCAGGAATTCGGCGCCACCACGGGTAGGCGCAGGAGGTGTGGCTGGCTGGATCTCGCGGCAGTGAGATACGCTGCCTGTCTCAACGGGCTCACCCATCTGGCGATCACAAAGCTGGATGTGTTAACAGGTCTGGATGTGCTCAAGCTCTGCATCGCCTATGAACATCAAGGAACAAGACTGGACGGAGTCCCCCCCGAACTATCAAGGCTTGCCGCCTGCAGTCCCGTCTATGAGGAGATGGAGGGATGGCACGAGGATATCTCCGAGGCGAGAAAGATGGATGAGCTCCCAGAGAATGCCCGGGCCTATATCAGGAAGATCGAAGAGTTCATAGGGGTGCCGGTTGCTATTATTTCAGTTGGCTCAGGAAGAGACGAGACGATTATCACGCACAACCCCTTTGTTGACAGCCGGTGACCAAATGTGTTACCTCCTGTCCTGCCTTTGATGCACCCATCTCCCGAAGTGCCCTCGGGCTACCTGGTCGGCTCCACGGCTCACGATTGAGAATGACGTGATTCAGGTATCTTTTGTTTCTAAGACAGATCCCTTGTGTCTCCAGTAATACACCGAGTAGGGAAACCCGGATAGGTGATTAAGCAGATGCGCACCCACGGCATTTTCCACGAGTCGCCCCCACCATGAATAATTGCTGCGGCTTACCCTCAAAGAATCGCCTCTGAACTTTCGTTTCCGGCTCGTTTTGCCTCGTATTCCGCCCGGGCCCAATGAGAGCTGATCCATTCCGGCTCCGGAGGCAGAGGCAAATCGGCGGAGGCATTAACGACCGGGCCGTTCCACTTAGCCTCGATCTGAAAGGCTGCCGTGGTATTACCGACCTGCCTGGGACCTGTCATGATATGGAGCAGCTTTTTTTCATTCCGAGACCCTTTACAATCTCCATCACAACCGGTCTTTCATAGGGATATTCGAGCATAGGCATAACCTTTCAACATATTGATATTGCATGGGATACTTGGAAAATAAGCAAATTACTCAATAGATGAGCAATAATACTCAATATAGAAGAAGGTGTCAAGCTGGAGAACAGAGCAGGGCCACATCTTGACGGCCTGTTGCCCGACACCCTTGGCCTTACATTGGCAGGTGCAGCCACGCAAACACCCCGATCATCTTGAGGCCCATATAAAACATCACCGCTACAAAGATATACTTGAGCTGTTTGGCCGGCAGCAGGTGGGCGGTTTTGGCCCCCACGATAGCCAACGGGACGCTGCAAGCGGCCAGGATGACCCACTGAAGCCAGTTCAGGTATCCCGTTGAGTAAGGCGGAAGCCCCTGAATCCCCAGCCCGTTGATCAGGAAAGAGAGGGATCCGCCGACGGCTGTAAAGATCATCAGGGCTGTCGAGGTACCCACGGCTTGGTGCATCTTGAATTTCAAAAAATAGACCATGATCGGGATCATCAGGACGCCCCCGCCGATCCCGATAATGCCCGAGACGATGCCCAGAGGAATCCCCCACAGGATAAACGCCGTTACACTATCTGACGGCTCATCGGTAATCTTCGGCGGCTTGGCCGTGAGCATCCTGATGGCGCCCAAGATGACGGCTATGCCGAAGGCGACGGTCAGGACCTTGCCCGGAAGGTGCGATGCGATGAAGGCCCCGAAAAAGGCCCCGATAGCGCCTGCGATGCCGAAGGTTACCCCTGCCTTCCAGATGACCGCTCCTTTTCTGTGATGGGTCATGGCGCCGCTGAATGCCGTGGGAAGGACCACCAGAAGGTTGGTCCCAAAGGCTATACGAATGGCAATGGTAGGGTCCACGCCGATAGATTTCAAGGCCCAGAACTGTACCGGCACCATGATAAAACACCCTCCTACGCCTAAGAGACCTGAAGCGAATCCCACGCCCAGGCCGGTAATCAAAAGTGCAATAATTTGCGCAGCATGCATCTCCATTTTTCCTGCCTCCTTTTTCTGCTTTTCAGGGTTCAAGCAAGATAGTTACATAAAAAATCGAAATCGGTGTCATTGCGAGCGACCTGCCCGCCATCGCTCTCG
>CAYPNL010000149.1:0-8251 GCA_964412045.1 uncultured Desulfobacteraceae bacterium | reverse complement strand
CACTACTTTGCCTTCGGCCTATGGATCGTCTTTGATCTCTCGGTAATTGCCCTTGGTGCGGGCGCATTTTTTACCGGATTTCTGACCCACCTCATTGGTCCGATATTCCTCTATCCATATCGAGAGAATCTGCGGGCAATCATCAATGCGGCTGTGGTGATCGGGTTTATCTGCTACTCCTCTGCCATTGCCATGCTGGGGGTGGATGTAGGACAGCCGCTGAGGGCCTGGTTCATCTTCTGGCACGCCAATGTGCACTCCATGTTGACCGAGGTCACCTTCTGTATCACTGCCTATCTCGGGGTGTTGACCGTCGAGTATCTGCCCTTAATACTGTCGAATAGAAAATTAAAGGAGGTGCCGGAATTCAACATATTCGGCAATACCCTTCACCACATCGTGGCCCTGTTTGCTGCAGTGGGCGCCTTTCTCTCGTTCTTTCATCAAGGCTCCTTGGGCGGGATGTTCGGCGTGCTCTTCGGGCGACCTTTTGCCTTTCGGGAGGGATTTTTTATCTGGCCGTGGACCTTCTTTTTGTTTATCTACTCCGCAATCGCGGCGGGCCCGTGCTTTACCCTTCTCTGCATATGGGTGGCTGAGAAGGCGACGGGGAAAAAGTTGGTGAGAAAAGACGCGTTGACCCTCTTGGGCAAGATATCGGGCTGGCTGCTCGCCACCTATATCATTGTCAAGATAGTGGATACTATTGCCTGGGCTTACGGGGTTGTCCCTCGGGCCGGACTGTCCTTCATGGATTTCTTTAAGGAGCCCTACGGTGTTTGGCTCATCATAGCGGAGATCGGCGTCTTCGGCATTATTCCGGCGATTATCCTGATCACGCCGAAGTACAGGGAAAAGGAAAACCTCCTGGTGATCGGGGCCCTGATGACGGTGATCGGGATCGTGCTCAACAGGTTCATCTTTAGCATCCAGACACTCGGCATACCGGTAATGCCTTTTGATCAGTTCATGAGCTATTTTCCAACGTGGCAGGAGTGGGGCATTGCCTTTGGTGCGGTCGGGTACGGCATCCTTCTCTTCTCCCTTTCTTACCGGTATCTTCCCCTATTTCCCCAGGAGCCGGAGTTGAACCCCGTACAAGTGCTCGGCAGGGTCGTAACCGATTCCGGTGCTATAACAAGGAGCTGATATGTTGCCTTTCGTATTTGAGTGGTCATGGCAGTTGGATTGGGGACGGATCGTGTTTATGGGGCTTCTCTATATGGTGCTCGGCGCTATTTCATTGGGCATGCTCTACGCCTTTGTGATGATGTACCTCAAGCTCACGGGACGTGAGAAGCTTTACAAAAAATTATGGCTGGAGTATCCGTTCACCCTCTGGTAACAAATTATTTTTGGCCACAGACCCACACAGACAAACACAGACATTTTCCTCTGCCGCTGTCGGCAGGGGAAAAGGGTGTACCCTTCGGGTAATTACAGGACAAACCGTTTTACTTCAGCTTTTAGCCGAGCATCTCGCTCGGCTAAAAAGTCTGTGTGGGTCTGTAGCTAAAAAAATTGCAGGAAATTTTATATCACCGTATCATGGCGCCAGTTGGCGTCGTCCCTGTCAGGATAATCGAGGTTGTAGTGAAGGCCCCTGCTTTCCTTTCGCATAGCCGCTGAGGTGATGATGATCTCGGCCACCGTCGCGATATTCCTCAGTTCCAGCAGGTCCCTCGTGATGGTAAAATTCCAGTAATAATCCCTGATCTCCTGTTGGATGACCTCTATCCTCGTCATGGCCCTGGTCAGTCTCTTGTCCGTCCTTACAATTCCCACGTAGTTCCACATCAGCCTTCGCACCTCATCCCAGTTGTGGGAAACGACCACGGATTCATCGCTGTTGGTTGCAGAGCCTGAGTCCCATAGGGGAGCCGGTGGGCACCTACGATCACCCTTCTCGGAGATCAACCTGGTGCTGTCCTCAAAGGCGAATTGAGCGAACACAAGGGCCTCTATTAGGGAATTGCTGGCCAATCGGTTCGCCCCGTGCAGCCCGGTACAGGCCACTTCGCCAAGGGCGTAAAGGTTGTGGATATTTGTCGTTCCGCGCTTATCCGTCAGAATGCCGCCACACATGTAATGGGCGGCCGGGACAACCGGAATGGGCTCTTGTGTGATATCTATATTCAACGCCAAGCACCTCATGTAGATATGAGGAAACCTGGTTCTAATGAAATCCCCATCCCGGTGGCTTATATCGAGATACACGCACTCATCGCCGCTCTTTTTGAGTTCGGCGTCTATGGATCGTGCCACGATATCCCTGGTGGCCAAATCCTGCAAGGGGTGGTAGCGTTCCATGAAGTGATTGCCCCGTTTATCGATGAGCCGAGCTCCCTCGCCCCTCAAGGATTCACTGATCAGAAAACTCTTCTCCAGGGGATGGTAGAGGCATGTGGGGTGGAACTGAACGAATTCCATGTTCGCGATCTTTGCGCCTGCCCTGTATCCGATTGCTATTCCGTCACCAGTGGCGATGTCGGGGTTCGTGGTGTAGAGATACACCTTTCCTGTGCCGCCCGTTGCGAGCACGGTGACCCCTGCCAAAAAGCTCTTTACCTCCCCTGTAGAGATGTCCAGAACATAGGCGCCCCAGCATGTCTCCTCTGTTTCATTGTTGGAGATGCCCCTTTTGATGAATTTGGAGGTCGTGATCAGGTCTATAGCCATATGGTTTTCATAGATCTCGATGTTTTTGTTCATCTCGACATTATGGAGAAGAGCCCTCTCCACCTCCTGTCCGGTGAGGTCTTGTGTGTGGACGATCCTCCTGTGTGAGTGGCCGCCCTCCCGGGTGAGATCTAACCGATCGGCTTTTGTGCTGTCATGGGAAAAGTTTACCCCAAGAGAGATAAGCTCATGGATCATATCCGGCGCATTTGTCACCACTAATTTCACGATTTCCTCATTACAGAGGCCCGCGCCCGACTCCAACGTGTCCTGGATGTGGAGATCAAATGAATCCATCGGATCTAATACGGATGCGATTCCTCCCTGGGCGAAGTTGGTAGAGGTATCCATTTTTTCTTTTTTAGTCACGATAGTCACGGTCCCTACTGATGCCGCCTTGAGGGCAAGGCTCAGCCCGGCAATCCCGGTTCCGATGATGAGATAATCTGATCTGATTTCCATGGCGCCCGTTATGAGATTACATGTTTTGGCCGCAGAAGCACACGGACTATTGGGGCGACGACCTGTCGCCACAATAACCATTATGCTCCTTCCTAGCGGGGCTCTCTGCCCGCCAGGTCGTCCCAATACAATGACATAGGCGTCTGTATGGGTCCCCACGGCTCAAGGTTTACATAAACTGTGGGCTTTTTGCAAGATATGATTGACCTGCCGCATCCTGTGGGGTAGATTATACAGGCCATGAAACAACAAGCGGTAATATTCGACTGCGACGGGGTCATGTTCGACTCCAGGCAGGCAAATACCAATTTCTATAACCACCTCCTTTCCCATTTCGGCCTCCCTCCCATGCTCCCGGAGGATATAGAGTTTGTTCACATGCACACCGTTGTGGAATCCATACAACAGATATTCAGAGATAGTCCTCATATAAAGGATGCCCTGGAGTACCGGCTGCACCTCGACTACACCCCTTTTATCAAGGATATGGTGATGGAACCGGGGCTCAGGGAGCTGCTCGATTTCCTCAAACCCCACTACGGCCTCGCGGTAGCCACCAACAGGAGCAACACCATAGGCAAGGTTTTGGAGCTTAATAACTTGTCGCAATACTTTGATATTGTGGTTTCATCCCTGGACGTGGAGAATCCCAAGCCCCATCCGGAGCCCGTATTCAAGATCCTCGATTTTTTCGGTCTTGAGCCCGACCAGTGTTTTTACGTAGGGGATTCCGAGGTGGATTCCGAGGTGTGCCGGGCTGCTCACGTCCCCTTGATCGCTTACAAGAATAAGGCCCTTGAGACGATGTTCCACGTTGAAAGCACGTGGGAAATAAAGGAGATACTCAAAGCATCCTAAGGGATTCGCCCGGCAGGAGGCAATAGAGCGTGTATCTTTATGTTCGGCAAGCACACGGCGGATGGGTGGATCCAAGAGCAATATATTCAAGATCAAAGCCCTTCTTTATTGTCGGTAAATTTGCTCACATTCCCGGCAGCCTGTCTTTACGTTTTCCCCAGTGCGGTTTTCAATTCTCTTATCAGGGCCGGCACAATCTCTTTAATATCCCCTATGATTCCGTAGTCCGCAAACTGGAAGATCGCGGCCTTGGGGTCGGTGTTGATGGCCACGATGAGCCCGCTGTTGATCATCCCGGCAGAGTGCTGTATGGCACCTGATACACCGCACCCCACGTAGAGCTTTGGCCGTATCGTCTTTCCTGTCTGGCCTATCTTGTGATCCTCGGAGATCCAGCCCTCATCTACCGGAAGGCTCGTGGCCCCAAGTCGTGCCCCTAAAAGATCTGCAAGCTCTTGCACCAGCTCGAATCCTTCACGACCGCCCACGCCCATGCCTGCCGCAACTACCTTGTCCGCCTCTTCCAAGGGCACGCCCTCGGGGCTTGATCGGACAGTCTCGAGAACCGCAACCCTGGTATCCTCTTCCTGCAGCTCAACAGCGACGTGGATGATCTCACCCTTCCTGCCGGTCTCTCGATCCCGCAGCTCCATAACGCCGGGCCGAACCGTGACCATCTGCGGCCTTTGAACCGGACAGGCGATATCAGCCATGAGGTTCCTGCCGAAGTACGGTTTTGCGGCAATGAGAATCCCAGTGTCTTCATCGATCTGGAGATCGGTGCAGTCAGCCGTACAGCCGGTGTTCAGTCTCGCTGCGATCCTCGGGGCCAGGTCTCTTCCTATGGGCGTAGCGCCGACCAGGAATATCTCAGGCCTCCTCTTGAGGGCCTGATCGGCAATAATCCTCGTGTACACCTCGGTGCGGTACTCTTCGGCACGGGAATCGTCTGCCATGAGGACCGTATCAGCACCCCAAAAAATCAGCTCCCCGGCAAGTTCCGATACCGTGTCGCCGATCAGGATCGCCGATACAGAAACGCCGAGTCTCTGGGCCAGGGCATACCCCGCCCCCAGCAACTCGAGTGAAACGCGGGCCAGCTTCCCATCCCGGTGTTCAATATAAATCCATACATCGCCGCGGTGCGTTGTGTTGTTCTGCGAAACCATCATGATATTTTTGGGTAAAAAAACGGTGACTACTCACGCAGCCAGCCCGAAGCTGTTTAGACTGTCACCATCCTGAGCATGGCCGAAGGACAGCAGCTTCTCGCACCGAACATGGCTTCAAAATGCGCCATATGCCCGTTTTTTCCTAACAGCCTTTAGCCTACATACCTGGCTAATTATATAAAACGCATAAACGAGACCGTCTAAAGCAGGCCTTTTTCTTTGAGCGCAGCGATCAAGGCCCCGGCCGCTTCATCGGGCTCTCCCTTCAGCAGAATCACCGTTCCCCTTGTGAGCTCTTTCCTGTACACCCTTTTTGTTACGGTCGGAGATCCCTTGAGGCCGAAATGCTCAATGCCCCGGCCCAGATCTTCCAGGCCCCATGTCCGAACCTCTTTATCCCGGTATGCCTCCATGATGCTGTCCATGGCCGGTATTCTCGGCTGATTCATGCTCCGTTCCACGGTGATGAGCGCGGGCATGGAGGTCTCCAGTACCCTGAGGCCTCCATCGAGCTTTTGTGTAATCCGTACCGAATGATCGTGAATGGAGATCCCGGTTGCATAAGTCAACTGGGGGATTTGCAAGAGTTCTGCGAGTTGGGGGCCTACTTGGGCTGTCATGCCGTCAGAGGTCTCTTTTCCGCACAGGATGAGATCGAACCGTGCCATCCTCTGTATTGCCAGGCTCAATGCATATGAGGTTGCCAGGGTATCGGCGCCTGCAAAGCATGGATCGCTCAGCAAGACCGCTGTATTAACGCCCATGCTCAGTGCCTCCCTGAGGGCTTCGTCTGCCTGGGGAGGGCCCATGGAGAGGGCTGTTATTGAGCCTCCATGCATTTCTCGAAGCTGCAGCGCAGCTTCTATGGCATGCTTGTCATTGCGATTCAGCACACCCGAGGAGGCTTCCCTGATGAGGGCGCCTGTTTCCGGATTCCACCTGAGCTCGCTCGTCTCGGGTACCTGCTTTATGCAAACGATACTGTCCATTCCTTACTTGATACTTGAGCCGATTGCCGATCCCTGACGGCGGATACCTCTGCTTAGCCTTCTTTTGAACGGGCCAGGGCTGATCCGACGAGGGTCTTCTGGATCTCGGTGCTTGAGGCGGTGACCCCTGCATGGGCGATGGTCCTGTAAAGCCGCTCGATCTTGTAGTCCTTGCAGTATCCGTATGAGCCGTGAATCTGAAGGGCCTTCCTGGCTACCTCCTGGATGGTCGGCACAACAAACAGTTTGAGGGCGGCAGAATCTACCTGGAAATCACCGCCTTCGTCCTGTTTGCAGGCAACCCGGTAGGTCCACCACCTGCATGCCTCGATCGAGGCGTGCATCTCTGCCAGCATCCACTGAAACCCCTGCATGGCGGTCATAGGCCGTGACCTCACTATCCTGTCTTGTGCAAACTTCAGCGACTCATCCAGGCATGCCTGCCCCATGCCGACCATGAATGCCATCTGCTGAATCCTCTCCCCGGCGATCCACCGGAGCAGGATATGAAATCCCTTGCCTTTCTCGCCAAGGATGTTGCCTGCCGGAACCCTGACATCTTTCAGGAATACATCGACCAAGCCTTGCCCGGCAAGCCCCATCAGAGCCCACGGCTTGGACCAGGTGTAACCTTCTGAGCCTTTGTCTACAATAAATGCCGTAACCCTTCCGGTCTCATCCTTGGCGTAGAAGATCCCGTAGCCTTTCTTGTGCCCCATGGTAATGAATCGCTTGGTGCCGTTCAGGATGTATGAGTCTCCGTTCGGGACGGCAGTGCTGGAGACCGCAGTAGGATCAGAGCCGGTGCCTGGTTCGGTGAATGCCATGGTAGCATACCACGACCCGTCGCAGAAAGGAGGGATAAACCGTTTTCGCACCTCATCGGAGCCCCAGCATAAGATGGTCTCGGCAACGCTGTTATTCATTGCCATGATAAAAGGGGCAGCAGATCCGCTTTTTGCCAATTCCTCGGCAACGAGGATAACGTTCAGGGCGCTTGACCCGATCCCGCCGTATTCCTTCGGGATCATCATGCCCAACATCCTGGCCTTGGCAAACTTCTCCAAAAGCTCATCTGGAAGTTCATCATCTTTTTCTATGGCGGGGATAATCGGCTCTATTTCCCGTTCAGTAAACTCTCGTGCGGCCTTGACCATCATCTTGCTCTCACCCGATAGGGTAAAGTCCATCGCTCCCTCCTGTTCTTTATTTGGTCAGATTACAGTCCCACGATCACGATACTCACCACGTTCATCTGGGGGAACCCTCCCAGATTATGGGTGAGACCGATCGAGGGGTCCTTGATCTGCCTCTCACCGGCCTTTCCCTGGAGCTGCTTGTACATCTCATAGAGCATCCTCAAACCCGAGGCGCCGATGGGGTGGCCAAAACACTTCAGGCCCCCGTCGGGCTGCGAGGGGATCTTCCCTTCAAGGGTAAAGAATCCATCCTCAATATCATCCCGCGCTTTTCCCCTAGGAGAGATTCCAAGATCCTCATAGGTAACGAGCTCGGTGATGGAGAAGCAGTCGTGAAGCTCCATCATGCTGATCTCCTCCCGTGGATTCTTGATCCCAGCCTCTGCGTATGCCCGGGAAGCTGTTCTGGTTGTCGTCTCAACGTAGGATCCGTCCCAGCGTGTATAGGCCAATTCCTCGCCGGAGCTGATCCCGATCTGAAGCGCCTTGACGAATATGGGATCTGCCCTGAACCGCTTTGCCATATCGGCCCTGCATACAATCGCCGCCGCCGCCCCATCGCTCACACCGCAGCAGTCCAAAAGCCCAAGGGGAGAGGCGATGATGGGGGCGCGCAACACATCTTCCTCTGTTATGACCCGTCTGAGGTGCGCCTTGGGGTTTTTGGCGCCATTCTTGTGGCTGTTCACCGAGATCTTGGCCAGCGCCTTCTTGCCCTCCTCGGTCGCCATGCCGTACTTGGAGAAGTAGCGGTTTGCCATCATGGCGAATGCACCTGGAGCACTTATCGCCGGGAAGATGATCCTGTTCTTCGTTCCCACGATCGTGCTCACCTCAGTAAGGCCCCCGTAGCCCGTATCCTTGAGCTTCTCTGCGCCGAGGGCAAGCACCA
>CAYPNL010000148.1:0-3974 GCA_964412045.1 uncultured Desulfobacteraceae bacterium | reverse complement strand
GTTTGAGCTGGAGCTGATGCGGGATAGAAACGACAACGTGGTGATCATCTGCTCCATAGAAAACCTCGATCCCATGGGCGTCCATACCGGAGACAGCATTACCGTGGCCCCTGCTCAGACCCTGAGCGACAACGAATACCAACGGATGCGGGATGCCGCGATAGAGGTAATACGGGAAATCGGCGTGGAAACGGGAGGCTCCAACATCCAGTTTGCCGTAAACCCAGCCAACGGTGATATGGTGGTCATCGAGATGAACCCCAGGGTCTCCCGAAGCTCTGCACTTGCCTCAAAGGCAACCGGGTTTCCCATCGCCAAGATCGCAGCAAAATTGGCCGTGGGATACGCCCTGGATGAACTCCCAAACGACATCACCGGGGAAACCTTCGCCTCCTTTGAGCCTGCAATCGACTACTGCGTGGTCAAAATCCCGCGGTGGACCTTTGAGAAATTTCCCGATACCCAGGACTACCTCACCACAAGCATGAAATCTGTGGGAGAGGTCATGGCCATAGGAAGAACCTTCAAGGAGGCGCTCCAAAAGGGACTGAGGTCCCTTGAGATCGGATGTTTTGGGCTGGGAGGCAACGGCAATGATCTGTCTAAGGGGGATAGAAGCCCCCTTTCTCTTGATGAGCTCAAGGGCAAACTCGCCAATCCGAATTCGGAACGCCTTTTCTTTATTCGGCATGCTCTCAAAGCCGGCATGGATATCGAAACCATTCATGGCCTCACCAGGATCGACCCCTGGTTTCTCCATCAAATAGAGCAAATCACGCGCCTTGAGGAGGAGATCAGGGCGGCCGGGCACCCCCTGTCCTCTGAGCTTATCCAAAGGAGCAAGGCCTTTGGGTTCTCCGACCTTCACCTGGCACGCCTCCTCGAAACCAGCGAGGATGAAATCCGCGCCTTCCGCAAGAGCATCGGGATCGTTCCCGTATATAAGCTGGTTGACACCTGTGCAGCCGAGTTTGAGGCCCGAACCCCCTACTATTACTCCACCTACGAACAAGAGAGCGAGGCGAGAGTCTCTAAAAGAAAAAAGGTTATGATCCTCGGGGGTGGGCCTAACCGGATCGGCCAGGGCATCGAGTTCGACTACTGCTGCGTCCAGGCGGCATTCGCGCTCAAAGAAGAGGGGATTGAGAGCATCATGGTGAACAGCAACCCGGAAACCGTGTCAACCGATTACGATACCTCCGATACCCTCTACTTCGAACCACTCACCAAAGAGGATTTGCTCAATATCATAGAGGTAGAACGGCCTATGGGGATCATCGTGCAGTTCGGTGGACAAACCCCGCTCAATCTTTCATCCTCCCTTGCCGCAGCCGGGGTGCCGATCCTGGGAACATCCCCTGAGAGTATAGCCCTGGCCGAGAACCGAGAGTTCTTCACGGAATTTTGTAAAAAACTGCACCTGCTTCAACCAGACAACGGCATAGCAACGGGTATGGATGAGGCACGTACCGTAGCGGGGCGCATCGGTTACCCGGTGATCGTGAGGCCTTCCTATGTGCTTGGGGGAAGGGCCATGAAGATCGTCTATGACAGCCGGTCCCTCGAGGAATTTATGGAAAAGGCCATGCTTGTCTCCCCTGAGCAGCCGATCCTCATCGACAAATTCCTGGAGGATGCCGTTGAGATCGACGTGGATGCCGTCTCCGACGGCAGCGCTACCGTTATCGGCGGGATCATGGAGCATATCGAAGAGGCAGGTATCCATTCGGGCGACAGCGCCTGTGTGCTCCCACCCCAGAGCTTGCGCCCCATCACTATTGAAAAAATCAAACAGAGCGCTCAACGGATCGCCGGGGAACTCAAGGTGGTGGGCCTGCTCAATATCCAGTTTGCCATCAAGGGTTCCGTCCTTTACGTGCTTGAGGTGAATCCACGGGCCTCACGAACCGTTCCCTTTGTGAGCAAGGCAACGGGAGTGCCGCTCGCAAAGATCGCCACCAAGGTCATGCTCGGAACAAGCCTGGAGGAATTGGGATTCGCCCACGAGCCCAGGCCCGGCCACGTTTCGGTTAAAGAATCCGTGTTCCCCTTTGACCGGTTCCCGGGGACAGATATCATCTTAGGGCCTGAGATGAGGTCCACCGGTGAGGTAATGGGGATCGATACGGACTTCGGCAGGGCATTCGCCAAGGCGCAGCTCGCTGCCGGGCAAGTTCTGCCGACCAAGGGAACGGTATTTGTCAGTGTAAAGGATGCGGACAAGCCCAAGGTCTATCCCTCAATACGAAGGCTCTATGGGATGGGTTTCAGCATCATGGCCACCCAGGGTACCTCGGAGTACCTCAAGAACCTCGCCATCCCGAATCGGCCTGCAAAGAAGATCGCCCATGGGCGGCCCCATGTCATCGACCACATCAAGAACGGCGAAATACAGCTGGTTATCAACACGCCCTCCGGCGTGGAGAGCGCGGGCGGCTCTCATCACATCAGGCGTGCCGTCATCCAGCACGGGATCCCCTATGCCACAACCGTATCGGGCGCGGCAGCCATGATATCGGGCATTGAGGCACTGATAGGAGGAGCCCTTTCAGTCATGCCCCTCCAGAGCTACCACAGGCAACTGAGCCGATCTCCGTCCCAAGCTCCACTGGATCATGAACTACGTGCCATAGGGAGTACGCCATGAGATCGGATATCGGTCCGCGGGAGTCATGCGGGGTATTCGGGGTATTCGGTCACGAGGATGCAGCCAGGCTGACCTATTTCGGGCTCTACGCCTTGCAGCACAGGGGCCAGGAGAGCGCAGGCATTGTGAGCTCGACCGGGGCTTCGATCTTCGAGCACAAGGGCATGGGGCTGGTATCCGATGTATTTCATGAAGGTGTCTTAGCCGGGCTTGAGGGCCGCATCGCGGTCGGGCATGTCCGCTACTCGACAACAGGCTCCTCTACTTCCAAAAACGCACAACCCTTTGTGGCGTCCCATGAGGGCGAAACCCTGGCCCTCGCCCACAACGGGAACCTTACCAACGCACAATCCATCAGGATCAGCCTTGAAAAAGAGGGCTCCATCTTTCAAACCACGACGGACAGCGAGATCATCGTCCACCTCATGGCCCGGAATATCCGCCTGGGCATCGAGGAAGCGCTGGTAGAGACGCTTTTCACCATACAGGGGGCCTATTCCTGCGTGCTCATGACCCAAGACAGGCTCATCGCATTCAGGGATCCCAACGGGTTCAGGCCTCTCTGCCTTGGGCTCCTCGATCAAGGATACATCGTAGCCTCAGAGACCTGCGCCTTTGACCTGATAGGCGCACGATACATCAGAGATATCGATCCTGGAGAGATACTCGTGATCTCTGAAGACGGCCTCAAATCCATACGGCCTTTTCCTGAGCAGCGGAGAAGCTTCTGCATCTTCGAGTATATCTACTTTGCGAGACCTGACAGCACCATATTCGGGCAGAACGTGTACGAGGTGCGAAAGAGGCTCGGAAGGAAACTGGCCAGGGAATACCCAATCAAGGCAGATTTCGCCATGCCCTTTCCGGACTCGGGCACCTACGCAGCCATCGGCTTCTGCCAGGAATCAGGCATACCCCTCGAGATGGGGATGATCAGGAACCACTATATCGGGAGGACCTTTATCGAGCCCGTCCAGTCCATGCGGGATTTCGGGGTGAAGGTAAAGCTCAATCCCGTCAAGGAGATTCTGAACCAGAAGAGGGTGGTGATCGTTGAGGACTCGATCATACGAGGAACCACGAGCAGGTTGAGGATCAAGGCCCTGCGGGAGGCAGGGGCCTGGGAGATCCACATGCTGGTGAGCTGCCCCCCGCACCGGTATCCCTGCTACTACGGGATCGACTTTCCAACCCAGGGAGAGCTCATTGCCTCCGAGCACCCTATCGATGAGATCAAGAACTTCCTGGGTCTGGACAGCCTCTGCTACCTGAGTCTCCCCGGAATGCTCGAGGCAGTAGGTCTCGAAGGAGAGAACAGCTTCTGCCT
>CAYPNL010000147.1:0-2871 GCA_964412045.1 uncultured Desulfobacteraceae bacterium | reverse complement strand
CCTCCTCCGGGTAAACCGTCTCCTTGTACCACAGGCGTTCATAGGCACCATCAGGCTTATGGCCAGATGCCAAACCGAAATCACCCCTTGAAACAAATTCAACGATCTTTGTGCGGAGAACAGCGTCCGGATCGAGCAAACGCGTGAGCGACCCATCAAGAAAGCTCTGCCTCAAGCTCGATAGAGGCCAGGCCCCGGATTCCTTTAGGGCGGGCGGCCAGTTGCGGTCGATGTATCCGGCTCCGACGGATTCGTTCAGCAAGGCTTGGGATTTCAAGGCTGCGATGATCCTCCCACAAAGGGTTTCTGCTGCACTGGCGTGACCGGCACCGAGGTCAATCGTTTTCAACCCATCAGGTTCATTGTTATCTGCAAGAACGATAAAGCGGTATCCGCCCCATACCTCGTCTTTCGCGGACTCCTCTGCATCCCTGACACTTACATCCACCTCAGTATGGTCGGCTCGATCATAGTCCGTGCCTAAGTTCCCATCTAACACCTCTTGTTTCACCCTTTTCCATGCCAGCCATAGTTCGATATTATTTCGCAAATCGCGGCCACTCTTCTTAAAGCACCAGACAAGAGATCCTGGATAAAGCCGTGGAGAGTCTCCCCGCCTTTTGGTCCATGCAGCTATTTGCCGGCGGAGAGCTCCGCCATCGGGCCATTCCTTTTCTGGCTCCATGAGAATTAGGGTTAGCTTCGGAGAATCCGACACAGAGGTGCTATCCTCAGGAAACTTCACAATGGGTATACTCGCCCCTTTTTCAAATTCCCTTTTGACCAGATCGCGCATGCTGGGTTGTATCTCTTCGTCTTCATCCAGTGAAGCACGCCGGTCGTTGACCGCCTTTTTAATCGTTGCTTTGTGATAGATCTTAAATCCATCGGTGCCCACCTTGCTGATGAAGAAGGCTTTAGATTCAAGGGAATAGGCAGCATTGTCAATGGATGTCGTGTCTACCTCAGGCTCACCAAGAGCAAAACGAAGTTCCGGTAGATGAGCCACTTTATCCACCTGCCCGCCGGACGATTCAAATAGGATTGCAGCCCCGACCCTCTGGTGAATATCTTTTAATGGCCCCTTTGTATCCGCATCCAATGCCCGGGCATGGGAATGCTCGCCACCGATATCTGTCTCAATTGCTGTCGCTAGCCGAGATTCACCGAGCTGCCCCAGGATCGTCCCTCGAAAGTCTGAAATTTGAAGAGGAGCTGAACCTAATGTGATGAGGGGCTCACGCCTGGCTCTCTGGTACCCCTCACGGTACGCCCATGAGATCCATTGCGCAAACATTGCCAGTGTGCCACGTGTCTGCTGATATTGAGGGAGGGCTTGCCATTTTCTCTGGAATACAGAGAGGGTGGCAGGATGAAAGGGATAGCAAGCCTCGAAGCGGCTTTGGAGAAATTCTCGCGCTTTCTTCTCACTGGTTGCCGTATCCACAGCGGTCCATTCGGGAGGTAATTGAGCTCGTCGTTCAAAGCACCAATTTGCGTAAGCATTCGCCACGTTCCTCCGAGTCCGTTCGCTCCCCAAATCCTCGAAAAGTCGCCGGCGGACCACATCACTGATTTCAGCTTCATCATTCGAAATGAGATTTTTTGCTACTCGGTTCACCTCTTTGACAACAATGTCTTGCCACCGTAAATCCCAGTCGCTCATTTCCGGTTTGCTCTGCGGCAAACTCACGACCGCGGCACTTCCTGAAGTTCCAATCAGGGTTCGTACAAGGTTCGCAAGAAAATCCCGGAATGGCTCTGCTTGATCACGGTGACGGCTCAGAAAATTGAGCACCTCATCACAAAGAATAAGGACTCGGCCGCCTGCTACGTCAATAAGCTTGCGGAGGTTGTTTGTTCCAGGGACCTTTCTTTTAGCTTCAAGGCCTAAGGCAGCAACACCTTCGTCTCCGGCAAGTTGCCGAGCTATATCCAACCAGGGCGTCTCGGCCTCCGCTGTAGGATCCCAGGCATTGCCGACAAATACGGCTACCCGTGCGCTCGGGATTTCAGAAAGATCGGCTTCTTGTAGCAGCCTGGTTAATCCATCGCCTCTCGGTACATTTTTCCTGTTCTCCAGCAAATGATAGAGGATTGTAAGGGTGTGTGTTTTTCCACCGCCAAATTGTGTGATCAAAGCAAGAACGGGGGCTGTGTTCTCTGTTTTTCCAGCCAAACGGCGGAGGACCATGCCGGTGTGCTCGCACAGGGCGCGAGTAAAACATGTTCTGGAGAAGAACTTTTCGGGATTTTTATAGTCCTCCGGCGCGGTTCCAGAGACCACCTGTTCAAGGGCAATAGCGAATTCATCCGGGTTAAAAGAGCGGCCTTCCCTCACCTCTTTGCGTGGAATAACATTCTTGTACCAGGGCTCCATTTTTTATATTCCTCCCTAAGGGGTTTTCATGTAGGAGAAAAGCTCAAGTGCTGATTGTTTCAACCGGGCCAGATTCGCGTAAGCTAGAGGAGCAAATCCATTTTGAGAGCTGTACATTCTGTAGCGAATGCCATCGGTCACTAGCACATCTCTTGATATACCAAGCATCTCAAGATAGCCTTTTGCCTGCTCCAATGCGCCCTCCACGCCGGCCCCAAGCCTTTTTGCCTCTATGATGAAATGGCAATTCTCTGCACTACGAGGCAGGTTCTTGAAGGCACAGACATCGATATGTTTCCATTTGACTGCGATCTGCTCAACAGGCCAACCCAGCCTTCGCAAGAAGGGAACCACATAATGGGCCACAAGCTCATCTTCTGTTGGATGATCACCGAATGCCTGTGAATCCCAGTACACGGAATAAAGATCATTCACATTTGCGATGATATCCTGAAGGTAAACTGGGATTTCATCCAGTATCGGCTCCTCCT
>CAYPNL010000146.1:0-3745 GCA_964412045.1 uncultured Desulfobacteraceae bacterium | reverse complement strand
AACCTTTAGCACCGCTATATCATGCTCCACATCAAGGTAGCTTCAATGCAGCCGGGGTTTTAAACCCGGAAGTAACGAGATCGCAAGCAGGATGAAATATATCATATAATCGCTTCAATGCAGCCGGGGTTTTAAACCCGGAAGTAACTATCCCTTCTAGAAGACTTGTCCTTATTTATCGCCATTATTGAATTTCGCGAACCTCTTCATTTGATTGTCAAAGAGTAGGTTTGGCATCTATTTGTCTGATTACAAAACCATCGCAACTCCCAGAAATATTTCATTTTTTGAGAGCTTCGCGAACCTCCTCGGTTTTCTAAGGGTGCTCATGGTTCGCACGGCTCTATTAAAGAGGCTGGAATAAGCCCAGTCCGAAATGACACCTTGCTCCTAAAGCAAATGGGCCTGCAATAGGTTTATTGAAGCGAAGAATACAGCCATACCCACGAAATTCGCGCTCCCCCTTCTTGCCCCGAGCAAACTCCATCCAACGGATTGGCCTTGGGCCTTTCACGGACCATTGAATCCAATCAACGGAAACCGGTTCCGGTAGGTTATGAAAGGCACACTCCCGGCGTATTTCGCCTGAGAGCCAATGAAAATACTCACCTCTTCCCCTACGGTAATGCCGAGCAGTAACAAAAGGCGTAACGCTAACCCAAGAACGAGCATATCTAAAATCTGGTTTTTCCCTTGCAGCGGTTATAATCAGGTTTGCATCGGGTTTGCCGTGGGACTGCCATATGGATCGAAGCCTGTCGAGAGCCAATAGCTCTGATGAATCTAAAGGCTCCTGTGTTGAGATGAGAAGATGATCGATTCTGCCGTCCTCATCCTCGTCAAGAGGGAGAAAAAAAGCATGCGCATGGCTTTTTAGCGGGGTACCATCAGGGTTTTTTCCACTAAATTTGGCTGAAACGAGGTCGGGATGCCCGCCTTGTATCTTGCGATGGATCCCCATCAGTTTCGTGCGAATCCGCTCGGCGAATACAACGGTTTCTTGAACCCTGGGCCTCACCTTTGACTGGACGGCATATTTAATGAAGCGGTAGGCCCGCGTCATTTGGTACTTTGGTCTTGGAAGCCGGATATTGTTCAATAACGATCGTTTGCGGGAGCAATTAATCCAGGCAAGGGCGGGAGGGTTGCTCCAGCCCTGATCGAGCTGTTCTTTTGTGGAAAGGCACAGCGCTTCAAACCAGGACATCGTTTCAGCTACGGCCATGTTCTGGTAGTCGTTCAGCGGGAGCACGCAGGCGATCTTCTCCTCTTCGTACTCGGTACTTTCCGGAGCTGACTCACTGGGCAGGCAATCCCAATCGGCCCCCGGCAGCTCGCCGTTGAGGTTAGCCTTAATCCAGGACTCGGATCTCCCTAAGTAGTTTATTTCCTCGAGGAGACATGCCAGATCTCTTTTGGGTTGCTCTCCCACGTCCTTATCGAATACCATCAAGAGCTTGTCATGCCTATCAACTGCTACAAAGGAATCAAATATGAGCTGCTTAATGGATACATCCCTCTGATTGCTGCTCATAAAGGTTCGTATGTGGGCGGTGGTGGCTGGTGGTAAAAAGTAACAAGGCCTTCCGCTGATCGCGTCAAGCACCAACTCCATTCTCGATCTGGGCCATGCAGGGTGACGCCTTTTCTGGACATCTATCAGTGCTCTGGCCAACCTATAGGGCGAAGGGGGCCATTCCGCCTCTCCTTCGTTCACATTCCGACCCCAGGGATTGGCATGGTAGCGACCAGCAGGAAAGCAGAATTCGATAGTGACCATAGTTCACTCGGTTTCCTGGGATGATTTTTCCTTCAAAACCGTCTTTGTGGTAATGTCTGTCACCGGTGGTTCGGCGAACATGTTTTTGCAGGCTTCAATGCCATGCTGAACACTTTTCATCAGGTTATCGGTTGAAGGGAGTTCGTAACCCTTTGGCTCTAGTACGGACAAGGCGTTGCCGTCTTTTAGCTTGAGGGCGCATGCTGTCCGCAGCCGCAAACCACCGTCAAGAAAACGTTGCACCTTGTACAACCCCAAGCCCAAGAGGAGCTCCTCTGCTTGGTCTCCCAGTTCGTAGCTAGTGATCATGGCAAGGTCGAAGTTGAAGAAGGCGCTGATCTGTGAGGCTGTATACTCCATCCGTTGGTAAGGGACATTGCCGTAGACGTCCTTATCAAAGCCCTTTGCCCTGATAATGCCCTCAGGGTCAAAGGGGTTATTTTTTACGCCCCCGGTTACCACCTCCCTGACATCAAGAGCCTCAATGAAACCGGTAATTGCACGAGGGATTTTCACCCTTCCATCTTCGAGATTGGCTAGAAAGACGCCATGAAGGAGGGAGTTGATATCATATTTAAAAATCGTTCGTGCGATCTTTCGCCAGCTAAGGGACTTTCCCCTCTCATAATCGGCTTCTTGTTTGAATGATTCCTGGAAATCCTTGTCGGTGATAATGAACGGTGAGTTCAGCCGATGGGCTTCTATGAGGGAGTTGGTTCTCGTTTCAGTCGCACCTTCCAGTTCGGCCCTGACATACGGCAACCCCTTGAGCTCATCGATCAGCTCATTATCTGGCCCTATGATGGTGCTTTCCAGTCTGTTTGCCATGGACTGCGATGATTCCAGCAGAATCTTTCTCGTGCCATTTGGAAGCTGATAGGTTCCTGCACCGATGTCCGGAAATCCGGTAGGCTGGAATCTATCCCCTTGGACGGGTTCAAGCTCCGCTTCCAGAAGCACCCTCTTTGCGTTTTTGAGCTGCTCAAACATATACTCCTCCTGTTACAGTTGACTTTTCTAAAACCAATGCTTCGAGAAGGTGATGATCCTTTACTGGGATGAGTAGGCTTGCCAGTAACCTTGCCGGACTCAGCTCCTCCTCAAAGTGTATTCGGTAGGGATGAATGTTTGCTATTTGTAACCTTTGAATCGCCTTGCCACAAGCGTTATCTATGCGACCGGCTTGGACTAGACTTGATACGCTCTTCTCTCGTTTGAACGCATGGCCCTGAACATCTGATGGGCTATGAAGGAGTTTCAGCAGACACCATGTTCTGGAAAGAAGGGTTTTGGCAATAGGCTGCCTCCATCTGTTCGCGATTCTTATCAGGCCTGGTTTACCCCAGTTGATCAGGGTAAAGCCCCAGAGCAGTTCTTCGATCTTGATGTCGTCTGTTTCTCCGTTCAAAAAAGGCATCACATCGTACGGGCTTAGGTCCACATTGCCCGTAAAAGGGACATCTGGTACCGATTTCCTCTCAGCATCCATAAGCCGATAAAGAACTATGTTGCCGAGCTTTTCAGCGAGGTTGCTTCCAAACCAGTGCTGCTGAGAGTTTTGGTCGTCCCATTGCCAAGGTTTCTTTGGCGAAACACCTGCCATATTGCTCCTTAGAGACCCGACTTTTTCCATAGGTTGAATTGAGGCTAGGGCTGATGCTATCCTTATCTCTACGCTACCTTCATCACCCAGCGAGATCCACCGTGGTGACAGGCCGAACAAAGCTCGGCTGAGTTTGGGCTCCTTGGTTCGATCTCGTTGGGCGAGAAGGCTTTCCATCCGCCCGAGGGACCTGATTACCTTGCTAAACCGGAATGCCTCTGGTTTAAGTGCACAACTAAATACCGCTTCATCGATATCCTGTCTTGCGCGGATATACGATGCGGGAGGAGTCCGAAAGCCTCTCATAAACTGGTCCAAACGGGAGGCAACGGGATCCAGCTCGTTGAGGAGTTCGAGAGAGG
>CAYPNL010000145.1:0-16006 GCA_964412045.1 uncultured Desulfobacteraceae bacterium | reverse complement strand
ATGGGCATAGGGGTGTCTTTTTTCCCATCATACCCTTGAACAGGGGGCATCAGCGTGCCGCTTCAAACCATGCGCACAAGCACCTGGTCATTGTCTTCTAGGATCTTTGTCCGTGTGCGCCGGTTTGAAGCGGCCTCCTGAGTTGTCTTTATTGGGGTATGATGGGAAAAACGACACCTCCATGCCCATGTACCAGGTAGTTTCAAAGGGCTAACGTGTTACAAAGTTTCAACTATATTTGGCGAGATTTTAATCCCGTTTACATACGGTAGAGGGAGATTTTTGCGATGTGTACGATGGTAGTAGATCCGGGTATTTGTGGTTTTCAGTCTGAAGTGGAGGTAAAAAAGAAGGAGAGACGTAAGGTTGATGTGAACCTATACAGCGAATGTCCTCAACTGGTACAATTGAATGAAATGCTCGACTCGTTGGACGTGAGAGATATTTTCATGTCTCCAATTCGAAATATCGTTTTTGCTCTATCCGAAAAGGCCGGTTGTCATGCCAGTTGCCCCGTGCCGTTAGCGATCTTAAAGTGTGCAGAAGTCGAGATGGAACTAGCCCTCCCCCGGGATGTGATACTGACGTTTAGGAGATGATAAGGAACGTGCCTTTTTACTCGGGAAGTTTTGAGGTATGGTATCCGCCCAGGTCTCGGAAGTTCCATATCTGTAACCGGGCGCCGCGTCTCATACTTCAGCATAATAATCCATTCTGCGTTACTTTTATCGGCCCTTTTGGACCTGTTGCCAGTCTGTCTTTACCAGTTCCAGGATTTTCGCGGCCCGCTCACCGTGAAGGCGGATTCCTTCCCAATCAGGTTTTTTGAGGATTTTCTGCATGAGCAGGCCGTCACTGTCAAACCAGCGGGGAAGAACCCCGCCGAGGAAAAACCCCTGCTTGTGCAATTCATCTACCGCCTCGCCTACCTCCGGACAGGCCATGTTCAGCCAAAATTGGATAACCTCAATGTTTCTTCTCTGCAACTGTCTTTCCAACTGCTCCGCCTTGAGCGCAAAATCGTCCCCAGCCTCATGCACTGCAACCCGCGCCACCCTTGCCGAATCAAAGATTTGCGGTCTGATGTCGGACATGTGTCCAGGGGAGATAAGGGAATCGGAAGGCAGAAAGTCCCTCTCGTCGTCCAGGCCTTCGTAGAGGAAGCCCAGAATATCCCGATATGCAGCCGGCACATAGACCACATGGGGTCTGGGCCGAAAGGTTCGGAACACAAGAAAAGCGGCGACCCGGCCTGAAGCGCTGGCCTCTTTTTCATAGGCAGCCGCGGGCATGAGATCCACTTCCAGCGCGCGCGGAACGAAACCTGCCTTTTCCGTCAGCTTCTGGCTGAAGACATGGTTGCAGACCGGTTCGCAGAATACCGCATTGACGTGGGGAAGGGCTGCGGCTACCTTCAGCCCATGATCCACCATGCGCGTAAAGATGCCTTTGCCGCCCCGGTAGTCCGCATGGACAGCCCCTGCCCCGGACTCGTACGTTCCCGGATGCGCCGCGCTGTTGAACAATGCGTTGTGGCCGACGATGTCTCCTTTGGGAGTTCGGGCCACACTGGAAATAGTCCGGCCTGCGGCGTTTTCCTCAATGAGAAGCTCCGGCTCCACGAACGTGCGGACAGGATATCCCGCGCCGTAAACCGCTCGAAAAAGGCGGGCTACTCCCTCGGCGTCTTCGGGACGGAAGCGGTCCACCTCAAAGCTCTGCCCCGGCTTAATAACATAGTCACTGTGTTCCTGATTGATGTTGTTTTTATTCATATCCTGATAACCTCCTTGTAGATCTATCACGAGCAGTCAAAAGAGGGGTAAGGGCGATCGAGCAAAAGGTAAGTACAGCGCAAAAATAGTAAATGGCGTTGAAGTCCAGATGGGCCAGGATCACGCCGCCTATGAGGGGGCCAAGAAAGAATCCTCCTTGGAACATCTGCACACCCAGGTTCGTGTTAAATCCTCTCAGGCGGGCAGGAGAGACATCGAACATCAGCGCATTGAGCACAGGCATGGCCACACCCCAGCCCAGCCCGAGGAAAATGCCCAGCCCGTAAAACATGACGGGACCGGAAAAATCGGCCAGAGCCAGGTAGCCCAGCCCGATTGCGGCCAATGAACCGGCAATTAAAAAAATCTTGTTAACCCGGTCAAACAATGATCCCGCAAGCAGGCGAACGCCGATCTCACTGAATGTTGAAAGGGTCAGGAAAAGCCCGGGGTTGGTAATGCCTGTCTTTTTGGCGTAGCCTTCAAGGAAAAAAAAGACAGGCGTGTAACTAGAGTACAAAAGAAGCATGAGCAATAGCAGCGTGAAGACCCGGCGGTCTTTCAGATTATGAACGACATCATCCATGCTGAGGCGTTGACCAATCATATCCCGCTCCTTGCCCGCCGAAGTCTTGACTGCCAGGGAGATGGGGAAAATCAGTACCATGAACACTGCTGCAAGGTTGAGAACCGCAACAAAACCACCCAACCGGTGCGTTGCTATGTCTAAAATGGGTGGGATAACGGCAAACGGCAGGAGCGTTATCACCGTGATGAGACCGAAGGCCTGGCCGCTTTTTGCGGGCGGGATAAGATCAACCATACGGGCGTTAAGGGCTGCACCCAGAATTACATAGGTGATCCCATGAACGGCCCGGACCAGGAACATACTCCAGAAGTCTGTTGCCAGGTTATAACCCATGAGCGAGACAATGACCCCTGCAACGCTTCCGAGCATCCATTTTCGGGCATTGCGTGAGTGCAGGAAGGGGCTGATCAACGGGCGTATAATCAAACCCGTTATGGAGAAAAGGGCGATGAAAAATCCATACCATTCAGGGGCAATCGGCAGTGTCTGGAGGTACACATAAAACTGGAAAAAGACAGCCATGTTGCAAAAAGTCAGAAAGGCGATGCCGTTGAGCGCCAAAAATTCCCCGGTAAACAACCTCTCGGATCCGGACATATTCAATGAACCCTCAAAAATTAGACGTAACCCCCGACCGATATCCGAATTGCCCGGTCTGGAGCGAATCTGGTATGCTGATTAATGACGGCATTGTTCGTCAAGCAGGCGCCAGAGCAAATTTCCGGCGACGAGTCGACGATAGGAAGCGCGAGCACGAACATCGTCGATCGGTCTTACGGCATTACGGGCAAGTTCGCCGGCTTTTTTCAGGGTTTCCATGGACAGAGGCTGCCCGGTGATCGCCCCTTCCACCTGTGTCGAGGTAACGACCGTCGGTCCGACACTCCCCCAGGCCAGTCTGGCCTTTTCAACCGTGCCTTCATGTGAGACCTTAAGAACCGCAGCCAGGCTGACAATGGCAATGGCCAAGGCGTTTCGCTGCCCCACTTTTTCAAAGTGATGTATGGTATATTCAGGTGCCTTTCTCAGCCATATCCCAAAGACTATTTCGCCGGCCCGAAGACGCGTCTTCCCAGGTCCCAGAATAAACTCCCTCAATACCATGCGCCTGGAATCGCTCTTTGATCGGATTTCTACCTCTGCATCCAGGACATATAAGGGGGGAAGGGTATCTGCGGCAGGGGAAGCGGTGCAGATATTGCCGCCGATCGTTCCCATGTTCCGGACGGCCGGAGAGCCGAGGACCTTCAGCGCCTTGGCGAGAACAGGGCAACGGCTACGGATCAAAGGATCGTTCATCATGAAGGTGTGGGTCGTGCATGCCCCGATGAACAAATCCTCTTCTCTTTCCCGGACCCCTTTAAGCTCTTCGATCCTCTCCAGACATACAAGGGAAGGCGGCTGGGGCATGCCCTGCCGGAACTTCACAAGCAGATCAGTGCCGCCCGCATACACGATCGCCCCAGGGTCTTGTTCCAGGATCTTCCACAACGAGTTCAGGGTGCGGGGGAGGAAGACGCTGCTCATGATGTCTCCCCTTTCTGTATGGTGCTGGAGGCTTTTAGAACAGCATCTACGATCTTCTGATAACCGGTGCAGCGGCAGAGATTACCGGTTAATCCTTCACGAATATCCAGTCGTGTAGGGTTGGGGTTGCGTTGAAGAAGGTCCACCGCCGAAATAACCATTCCCGGAGTGCAAAAACCGCATTGTACCGCGCCCTGCTCCACAAAGGCCTCCTGGATGGGATGCAGTTTGCCATCTGAGGCAATCCCTTCAATGGTGGTGATGCTTCGGTTTTCAAGCTGGGCAGCCACCATCAGACACGACAGTCGGCTTTGCCCATCGACCAGAATGGCACAGGCGCCACACTCTCCTGTGCCGCAGCCCTCCTTGGTTCCGGTCAGGTGCAGGTCCTCACGCAGGATGTCAAGCACTCGACGGTCAGGCGGGACATCAATCTGGATCTCTTTTCCGTTCAGCGTGAATGGTATCTTCAAGATAGATCCTCCTGGGGGTTCTTTTCCGCTAAAGCCTTTAATACCCTCTCCGCAGTCAGTGGTGAACGGAAGACCCTGATTCCGCAGGCGTCGGCAACTGCGTTGGCTACTGCCGGAAGCGGGCCGTCCATCGCAATCTCACCGGCTCCTTTGAGGCCGAACGGTCCAGTCTCTTCGCCCAATTCAACAGGGACGGAATCCATGTCAGGAACGTCTAAAGAACCGGGGATGATGTACGTGCTCAGGTTGGGTGTTTGGATTCTTCCTTGATCGACGAGAAAGTCCTCGTACAGGGCGTATCCAAGGCCTTGGGCAATCCCCCCCTGAATTTGCTGCTCAAAGATCTGGGGGTTGATTATCCTGCCGCAGTCGCTTATTGCCAGGTATCTCTGAGTTTCGACCTTGCCGGTAAGTTCGTCCACCTCGACGAAGGCCAGGTGGACACCGTAAGAAAAGATACAGTGGGGAACCCCGTGAAGCCTCAAGTTCGGATCTTCGGTGGGCCTTTCCAGGGCAACCGGGGCCCGGAAACGGTAAACGGCAACCCTCTCGGATTCATTGAGAAGGCAGGCCATCTCGGACAAACTGATCTTCTTGCCCGTCGGCAGATGCATAATGTGTCCGGGGACCATCGCCATTTCATCTGTGCTGTCAGCCATAAACATGTCGGCAGCCCGACCGAGGATGTGTTGCTTCAGGGACTGGGTTGCCCCGATGAGGGCGTTTCCAAAGGTGTACGTGGTGCGGCTGGCAGTGGCGGAACCGGAGGGGAGCGTTTTCGCAGTATCCGGCAGAACTGCCTCCATGTGCTCACTGTCCTGATTCAGAATTTCCCCGGCAATCTGGAGGTAGGTGCCGGCATTCCCTTGGCCCATATCCACAACCCCGCAAAATACATGGAACGTGCCCTGGCGGTCGAGTTCAATCTTGGCGTTGGCAGAGTCCGGCACTACCGGCCCGTATCCCATGCCCTGCATAACACAGGCTATTCCTGCGCCCCGGCGTTTGAATGGGCCGGCAGATGATTTCCACCTCTCTCTCTCCTGCCAGAGGGGGTGCTTGGCCAGTGTCTCGAGACATTCGTGGAGACCTGTTGAGTGCGACAGGGTTACACCCAGCTGGTTTTTATCCCCACTCTTCACCGCATTGATACGCCGGATATCAAGGGGAGAGAGGCTCAATTTCTCGGCGAGCAGGTCCAATATCTGCTCCCTGGCCGCGGTCACTTGAGGGACTCCAAAACCACGAAATGCTCCTCCTACCGGGTTATTGGTGTAAACGCTCCCACCCGTGAGGCTGACATTGGGAATGCGGTAAGGTCCTCCTGCGTGTTCCAGGCCCAGGGCCATAACTACCCCTCCCAGACTGTCGTAAGGGCCTGTGTCATAGTAAATTCGAACGTGAAGGGCGTGCAGCGTTCCGTCGGCTTTAGCCCCCAACCGGTACTGTAGCCGTGCGGGGTGACGTTTCACGCCGGCCAGAAAACTCTCTTCCCGGTCCCACCACATTTTCACAGGCCGGCCCGGACAGTGAAGCGCTGCCAAGCCGAGCATACTCTGTACGGTCACCCCGTCTTTCCCTCCGAAGGCCCCGCCGCAGTAAGGCGCAATTATCCGGACTTTTTCCCTGTCCAACCCCAGCGCTTCGGCCACCTCCGAACGATCCCGGAAAGGGGTCTGAGTGGAGGCCACAATATCAAGACTGCCATCTTCCTTACAGAGCGCCCATCCCGCTTCGGTCTCCAGGTAGGCATGCTCCTGGTAGGGAAGCTCAAAAGAAGCCTCCTCTACCGCATCACATTCATCAAAGGCGGCCTCGCCCGAGCCAGTCTCCAACTCCCCGTTGAGCAAAATATTGCCCCCGGGATTGTCTTCATGGATAAGGACAGCCCCCTTTTCCATGGCCTTTTCCAGATCAAGGATCTCTTCTAAAGGATCAAAGTCAATGCTGATAAGGCTGAGCGCTTTTCGCAGCGCCGCCTTTTCTTCAGCAAGAACCAGGGCTACCGGGTCACCGCTATGTCTTATCCTCTCATCTGCCAGGACCGGTTGATCCTTCCGGACAACTCCCTGCCTGTTTGAGCCGCAAATATCTTTATAGGTAAGCACGGCTATAACACCGGGAATGTTCCGGGCTCTTTCTATGTTTATGTTCTTGATACGGGCATGGGGAACGCCTGCGCGCTTGGCGCCGGCCCAGACCAGATTATCGCCGTAGTAATCGGCAGCATATGTTTCCTGACCCGTTACCTTGCTCCAGGCGTCTGGCCGGGGGATTGCCTTGCCAATCTTCAGGATAATATTTTTGATCATTTAGAAAAATACGTTCTCGTTAAGGAAGAATATTCTTCAGTGCGGTCACAAAGTCTTCCATGGCCTCATGAGAGCCGATGCTGACCCTTATCCAGTTGGGGTAACGGAATCCGGTCATACTGCGAATCATTACTCCCTGTGTCATCAGCTTGCGGTAGGCCAGGGTATCGCTCATGGGCAGTTTGATCATAACGTAGCATCCCTCTGCGATCTGGGTTTCAAGGCCCAGCCGGTCAAGCTCCTGTTTGAGATAGGCTTTCTCTGTCCTGATTAGATCGCGGGTGCGCCGGATGTGACCGTCGTCATCAATTGAGACAATGGCGGTATCCTGGGCCAGGGTATTCACCGAATAGACAACACAGGTGCGCCGAATAATGTTCACCACGTTCAAGTCGCCGACTAGGTATCCAATCCGTAACCCGGCCAACCCGTACATCTTGGAAAAGGTCCGAAAAACAACCAGGTTCGGGTATTCGGTAAGCAGCTTGATCCCGTCCGGATAGTCCTTCTTCTCAACAAACTCGAAGTAGGCTTCATCCACCACGATAATCTGGCGGCCGCCTACGGCGTCCACAAAGCGCCTGAGCGTAACTTCATCCCAGTATGTTCCAGTAGGATTATTGGGATTGCAAAGGAATATAATTTTGGTCCGCTCGTCGATTTGGGCAAGCATGCCTTGATCATCAAAGGCAAAGTCCTTCAACGACACCAGGCGGGTCTCAAAGCCGGAAAACTCGGCTACCCATTCATAGACTGCAAAGGTCTTGTCGGCAGTGACAATATTGTCGCCCTCCTGGCAAAAGGCTTTGATGACAAAAGCGATGGCCTCGTTGGCTCCGTTGCCTATGAGGAACTGGTCCGGGTCCAGGCCATGTACGGAAGCCAACTTTTGCCGAAGGTAGTAAGAATCGCCGCTGGGGTAGATTGCGGCTCTGGCAGGCCTAAAACGCTGCAAGATCTCCCGGGCCGCGGGCGGCGGTCCAAGAGGATTCTCATTGTTGTTAAGGCGATGGAGTCGGTCGCAGCCATAGACTTTCATCAGTTCCTGGTCGGGCTTGCTCGGGACATAGGCTTCGAACTTCTTGATGTAGTCCGGAACGAGTTTATCCAGAGAAACGTCGAACATACTCCTTATGAGCCTCCCTGATACTGGAAGACGACTACATCGGCCTCGCCGCCGTATGGCAGTACGAAGCGGGGCGCAAACCCTTGATCAAGCAAAATTCCTGTTAACCCGGTCTCCCAGGCATGAGCAAGATCAATCTCGAAAAAGATATTGAGGAGGTTCTCAGCTTTTAAGACCGTGACATGTTGGGCCAGGTTTTGGGCTGCGTCAGCCCCGTCCCAGATAGCCCTCAAGGTGATCTGGCGATTGGCCCGGTCGAATTGGGGTGCAAAGATAGAATAAGGCGAGCGCTGTTCCCCCTCATGCATAGTCAAACGAATCTCCCGGGCCAAAAAGAGCCTGCCGTACTCGGCCGCCAGGAAAGCCTCCAGGCCGGGATGAGCCCATACCTGGCAGCCGAGGTCCTCATGGAGTTGACGGTAGTAAATAGGCCACGGCGTGATAGTTCCTTCCGGTTGAACGAAATTGATCGTACCCAGGGATTCGAAATATGTCTTCGGAAGTTCGGGAGTGGAATATCGGCTGATCAGGCCGATGGCGTCGGTCTTCGCAATTTCCCCGATACAGGCGTCAATCAACGCCTCAGCCACCCCAAGATCAACTTGCTGATTAAAAAGGAAAGGCCCGTATAACTCCACTGTCTTGGTTCCGATCCAGCGCCAGATTACACCGCCGCCTATTTGGCTCTGTTCATCCACGGCTACCCTGGCGCCATATTCACCGCTGGCTACCATATCCACAACCTTGCCCGGAAAGCGAAAGGTCTGCGGGAAGAGGTGAACTGGATAATAGGCCGCTGCAAGACGGACAAAAAGCTTAAGGCTATCCGTATCCGGAAGTGTAATGAGGAAGTTTTTGAGTGGTTTAATTTCAGGAACTTGCAGGTCGGCTGATTCGGGGTAAACCTTTTCTTTGATCAAGACTAAGCCCAGGCCCTCCTGAAGGTCTTTGAGGATAGAGAAATGCTCCACTGACCTTGAAGCTATCAGAAGGCCCATCTCTTCAAGGCTGGCCGAGTCCTCCGAGGACACGGTTGCAGTAAGATTGAAGGCCCTGAGATTGAAGTGATGGGTCTTAAACAAAAACGTGAGCTGAACATAGTACCCCCCGTTTGCCGCCTCAATGGTGATTGTCTCCTCTGTGCGGCCGACCCGACAGAGGTAGGCAAAAATCTCTTCGCAGGCCAGTGTTAACTTGAAGACTTCGGCTGTGTTCAAATTGAAGGCCCTGGCCGACTCCTCTGCAAAAGAGGTTGCCAGCCGCAAGAATCCCGGGGCTAGGTTGGTTTTTAGAGACACCCTGGCAGTATGATCTTTCATCCGCACCCTCGTTAAGGACTGTTCAATATAGATACCCCTCGTGCACTGCAGCATGTAATCATACGGGGCATAGAAAGAAAGTCCATCTTTCACCGAGATAAGGAGAAGTGTATAGGCCGTTTGTAACAATTTAGCCCTTTGAAACTACCTGGTACATGGGCATGGAATGCGATAACCTCATATCCCATCCCCTCCAAGCTCCGCTTGATTTCCTCGGCTGCCGTGGTAACAAAACCGAACATGGTGAAAGCGATCCTTCTCTTTTCCTGCGTTATGAACGTATGTCGGCTCGTGCCGCGTTATTCTTTTCTCAGGATGATGCTGTCCTTCCTCGTTGACACGGTAAACTTGTCTCCTTCTTTGAAGCCAAGCTCGTCTACGAGCAGTGCCTTGCTGAGAGTCATCGTTCCTCTCTTGCCAATACTGGGCTTTCTCCCTTTTTTTGTTTCTTTTTTAGCCTCTTTCTCGGTGAGGATATCCTTGATCTTACCAGCCTCGACTAAGGCATCGTAGTACATCTTCTTCAGGGTAGCCTTACTCTGGATGCCCAGCTTCTCCATCATTTCCTTATCAGGCACGTTTTTCTTAACCATCTCAACCAGCTTTTTGTATTCCTCTTTCATCGTGTAGCTCCTTTCTCTATTGATGTTTATGCAATCCTTGATCCCCTTTATCTCATAAATCGTGGTATTCTTCAAGAAGACAAGATGTCCATATGCCATTATTCCAAATGCGGTGGTAAGCTGCGCTACCTGACCTCTTTCTGCTGATGGGGGGTATATGATGCATCGAGGCCCGCCATTCCCGGCAGCACCGGGTACTATTTCCTGGGAGGAAATCCCATCCCTCCCGGCATCCCGGCGCCTCCGGAGGGCATGGAGAATTTCTGATATCCTGAGGGAATCTCAAAG
This sequence comes from uncultured Desulfobacteraceae bacterium, assembly GCA_964412045.1. Taxonomy (GTDB): domain Bacteria; phylum Desulfobacterota; class DSM-4660; order Desulfatiglandales; family B25-G16; genus B25-G16. The sequence continues at coordinate 5,974 of CAYPNL010000145.1, read as the reverse complement.
AGATCGCCCGATACCGTACCGATCTTGATGTTCTTAAGGATCATAGAGTAGTTGGCATCCTGTATCTTGACGGGAAAATTGATCTTCTTTGAAACCCAATAGTACACAGTGCCTTCATATCCTTGCATCTCATACTTGGTGCACATGAGGCCAGACACGGACTCTGATCCAACCTTCTTGGCCTTCTTTTCCATCTCGGGGGACCATTCCTTCATGCCGTGAGGCGGTTCATATGCCTGCTCCATGTACATATTCTGTGCCGTCATCAGTATCCACACCACCCCCTTGTCGGGCCGCGCTATGGTTATTGCCTGCGGATATTCCATCCTCATCAGCTGGCCCTTCATGTAGACCTTGCCTTCCCCGGGCATCTGGCTCTGGGCTTTTGATGTCGCAATCAAATCAGCGGAGAAATCATCTGCCCAGGTTATGCCAATGAAGCAGAAAAGTACGAGAATCATCACAATACCTCGTGCTGCCCGACGACCAAAAACTCTTGTTTTCATCCTGTAGCCTCCTTATTACGTTTTTCAATTGTTCTGTCATTCCGGCCTGCCTGTGCTTCGTACGCAGACAGGCAAACCCCGGATCAGAGCCTGTCCTGGACTTGATCCAGGATCCACGGTAGTCGCTGGAATCCAGGAGCAACAATCTTGATAAAGTGTATATACTGTTGCGCCGTAAATGGCAAATGATGTGATTCAAAACATATCCGTTTTTCTTACGCACTCCTCAAGAATTTACACAAAAAATCGTAACAATTTAGCCCTTTGAAAATACCTGGTGCATGGGCATGGAGATGTCTTTTTTCCCATCATACCCCAATAAAGACAACTCAGGAGGCCGCTTCAAACCGGCGCACACGGACAAAGTCCTTAGAAGACAATGACCAGGTGCTTGTGCGCGTGGTTTGAGGCGGCACGCTGATGCCCCCTGTTCAAGGGTATGATGGGAAAAAAGACACCTCCATGCCCATAGGTCTCACCACGGCTAAGGTATGTGGCCTTACGCAATGGGCGGTCGTTGTTTTCAAAAAGCTAAATTGTTACAAAAAATCGTACACTACCCATTCCATTCCTTCCCTGATTGCCAGCGCCGCACCTCACCGTATGCGGCCAATATTTCCTTGACATGCAAGTCTTTAGCTGCTTACTTTAGGAGAGAATCCACACCCAGAGGGCGTGGCTTTCTGAGAAGAAATAAATCCGGACATGCACAGAAGGAATTAACGTGACTGTATTGAACCTTGAATTTTACGATAATACTGCATGGGTATGGCTTCTTGCAGTCGGCGTCGGGGTCGCGGTTTTCCTGGGACTCTCCCTGTTGAGGCGCATAGGGTTAAGCCGAGTCCCAAAACTGACTCAGCGTACGAGAAATGATGTGAACGATTTTATCCTTGAGGGATTACAGCAGACCAAGATCCTTCTTCTCATAGTGTTTGCCCTCTATGCTGGATCCCTCGTGCTCAGCTTTCCTCCCGCAGTCCGCAGAGCGATGAACGCTATCGCCCTATTGTCATTGCTGTTTCAGGTGGCTTTTTGGGGTCACGCGATCATATCGTTCTGGCTCAAGCGATACCTAACGCGAAAGACAGAAGAGGATGTGGAAGCTGCCACCACAATAGGGGCGCTTGGGTTTTTGATCAAGCTTGTTTTATGGGTAGTAGTGCTCCTCGTTGCTCTACAGAACCTAGGCATAGACATCACTGCCCTTATCACTGGATTGGGAATCGGGGGAGTGGCTATCGCCTTGGCTGTCCAGAGCGTGCTGGGAGACCTATTCGCTTCACTGTCGATCGTTTTTGACAAACCCTTTGTAGTGGGGGATTTCATTATAGTCGGTGATCTCTTGGGTACGGTGGAGAAGATCGGTTTGAAAACCACACGGCTACGCAGCTTGAACGGAGAACAACTCATCTTTTCCAACAGCGATCTGCTCCGCAGCAGGATTAGAAACTTCAAGAGAATGTATGAGCGAAGGATCACCTTCACGTTCGGAGTGACCTACAGGACCCCTTATGAAAAGCTGGCCGCTATACCGGGGATGGTGCAGGACATCGTTAACGCTCAGGATCAGATCCGGTTCGACCGCGCTCACTTCAAGGCATATGGGGATTTCTCGCTCAACTTTGAAGTCGTGTACTATGTCTTGGTGCCGGAGTACAACGTGTACATGGATATCCAGCAATCAATCAACCTCGCTTTGTATAAGAAATTCTCAGAGGAAGGGGTCGACTTCGCCTATCCAACACAGACTCTATACATAAGCTCTCACGCAGAGGCACCGTCTGCAAGCCTAGCACATGATGGCTAACGCAGCATTCTAACCATGAATCAGGTTTTTTGCGAAAAGAGCGGATGCCGTTGGGCCGCAAGATTGACCAGATAACTGGCGATGAGGCCGTATGAAAGGCCTGCCGCTTCGGCCGTGTAGACCAAGCTGGTATCTGGACTGAAATCTGCATTGGGATTAACATCCAGCACGTAGCAAAGATCATCTTCCATGCGCAGGTCTATGCGTGCATAGTCCCGGCATCCCATGGCCCGATAGGTAGTTATGGCCGTTCGGTTCAAGGAAGACAACTGCGTTTGGTTCAGCGATGCTGGAATGCGCGTTTCGATCTTTTCGTAATGGGTCGAGCCCGGGGTGAACTTGGCGTCAAAGGTGCATAAGCGATCTTTGATGCTGTCGAAAGCGCTGAAATCCATTTCCGCTACCGGCAACACATGTATATTTCCGTTGCCCCAAAGCGTGACATGGAACTCGCGACCGTCGATGAACGCTTCAACCAGCGCCGGCTGATTGAGGCTGTCCTGCACAAAGGCAACCCGTGCTTCTAGCTCCTGGCGATTTATCACCACGGCATCGGTGGATATCCCGAAACTGCAATGTTCCCATGCCGGTTTAACAATGGCGGGAAAGCGATTCCAGGTGCCGATCGCCTTGGTATCGATGAGCTTGCCGGTCGGTGTCGGGATGCCGCAACTGTTCAACAATTCCTTGGTCGCCGCCTTATCCCAGCTGAACGCCAGGACTTGGGGGCAAGCACCGGTATAGGCAAAATTGAGCGCTTCCAGGATTTCGGCCACCAGGCTATCGCTGCGGTGTTTTCCGGGCAACTCTTCGCACCAGTTGAAAACAATGTATTCGTCCGGATGATACGGCTCAAGAATGTGGACAAGGCGGTCATCGGCCACGGGAACACCGATCACCGGATGCCCCTCATTGAGCAAGCCGGTCTTGAGTTTTTCCACGGCATCCAAAGCAACGGCCGTTTCAGCAGGTTCCCACGCAGGATCGACGTTATGAAGCAGTAATACAGGAATATCGGTTCTTCTATGTGTCTGGTCCATCGCCTCTCATTATCCAATGCAACCATCGTGTGGAGCCCCACGGGCAAGGTTGGCAGATATCATGGCCTAAACTGGATGTCGTAAAGGTCACGGTATCGGCCCTTTTCCGTGATGAGTTTCTCATGGGTACCTGACTCGACAATGCTGCCGTTCTCCAGCACAAAGATTCGATCGGCCCTCCTGATTGCGCCCAGGCGGTGGGAAACAATGAAGATGGTCATCCGGCCGCATAATCGCTCGATGGCCTCCTGGATGCGAAGCTCGCTCTCCGGGTCGAGGGCTGAGGCGGGTTCATCGAGGATCAGGATAGCCGGGTTTTTCAGGATAGCCCTGGCTATGGCAATCCTCTGTCTCTGGCCGCCGGACAGAAGCGTTCCCCTATCGCCTACCCTGGTATCATAACCGCTCGGAAGGGCAGTGATGAAATCATGGGCATGGGCGATCCTGGTTGCCCTCTCGATGTCTTCCTGGGTGTAGTGTCCCCCATTATAATTGATGTTGTTGGCGATCGTGTCGTGAAATAGGAGGCTTTCCTGGCTTACGATTGCAATCTGGCCGCGCAGGGAATCAAGGGTTGCACCCCTGATATCCATGCCGTCGATCCTGATAGAGCCCGAGTCCACATCATAGAAACGGGGAATGAGGTCCAGAAGGGTGCTCTTTCCGGCGCCTGTAGAGCCCACAAAGGCCAGCATTTCGCCTGCGTTTCCGGTAAAGGAGATGTCACGAAGTACGGGCTTTGCAGGATCGTAGCCGAAATAGACGTGAGAGAACTCTACGGCACGCTTCAGTCTCGGCATCTCCCTTGCGCCTGCGGTATCCTGAATCTCAGGCATGGTGTGCATGATCTCGAAGACCCGTTGGGTCGCACCCTGGAGTGTCTTCAGGTTATTATTGAGCCGGGCCAGGTTCTTTATCGGTGAATAGGCCCTGGCAAAGGCATACATGATTGCGAGGATTTCCCCCAGGCTATGATGGAAGTAGATCTTGCCTATCAATAACACAGCCGGCATTATCAGGAATGCACTCACGTCCATCATAGGGCCGATGCCGAGCTGCCATCGATTCCAATGCATTACCTTTTTATACAGAATATCGGCGAGCTTACCGAACCTCTCGGCCTCATAGGTCCCTCTGCAAAATCCCTTGATCACCTTGAGCAGAAGGATAATTTCCTGATAGCTCGAGGTCACCTCTGCTGTGGCATCCTGCACCATCATGGAGTGTTTCTTGACCTTGCGGCCGAAAAGCCTGATCAGGCCTATGATAAAGGGGGTAATGACAATGGTCAGAACGGTCAGCTTGTAGTTCATGAGGAGCAGATAGAAGAGGAAAACAGCTGCCGTGATGGGCTGCTGTACGAAACCGATAAGGATGAGGCTTATGAAGCCCTGCATCACGGTGAGGTCTGCCGTAGCCCTGGCAATGAGCTCACCGCTTTTTCGTCTGTGATAGAACGTTAAGGGAAGGGATATGAACTTTTCGGCCAGCTCAATCCTCAATCTTCGTATTGCCCTGTTTGAGAAGGCCGCGGCTGAAAGTTCGCTGAAATAGATCGTGATCGATTTAAACAGGACCGAAATAAACGCAACACCCGTGAGAAGCATGAGCAGACGATTCGGTGAGATCCCGGTAACCAGAACCCGGTCGGTTCTCTCAAATGACAGGGGAGAGTGAACTGAGAGCCAGGGGATTTTCCACGCAACCGGATCGGATGTGCTCTTCATCCCCTCGTCGATAAAGGGCTGAAGGAGGTAGGCCGGAATCACGGTGAAGATAGCTGCCAGGGATGTAAGGATAATTGCCACTGCTATCAAAAAACGCTGCCCCTTTATGTAGAGGGCAATATCCTTCCCGAGTATCTTTTCTATCATGCACTTACACTGCGCCGATCTGGCGACTGATCACGATGCGCTGAACCTCGGAGGTTCCTTCTCCAATCTCAAGGAGCTTGTGATCCCGATAGAATCTCTCGATGTCGTATTCCTTCATCAGGCCGTAGCCGCCGTGAATCTGTACGGCGTGATCAACACACCTACCCATGACCTCGGAGCAATACAGTTTTGCCATGGCCGCTTCTTTTCCGAAAGGCATGTTCTGATCCCTCAGCCAGCAGGCCTTGTAAAGGAGAAGTCGTGCGCATTCTATCTCGGTTGCCATGTCAGCCAATTTAAAGGAGTTAACCTGAAAACCCACGATTGCTTTCCCGAATTGGACCCTTTCACGGGCATATTTGAGGCCCAGTTCAAAAGCACCCTGTGCCCCTCCGAGCCCCATTGCGCCGATCGAGAGCCTGCCCCCGTCCAGGGTTCCGAGCATGTGATGGAAGCCGTGGCCTGCAGGGCCCAGGACATTATCCTTCGGCACCCTGCAATCCTCAAAATAAAGCTCGCTCGTGTTTGATGCCCGCCACATCATCTTCTTATGCATGGTTTTGGCCTCAAACCCGGGTGTTCCAGCCTCAACAATAATGGTAGTGAGCTCGGATTTTCCGTCCTTCCTGGTTCCTGTCTTGGTCAAGACGATAGCCCCTGCGGTAATATCAGTGGCCCCGTTGGTAATGAATATCTTGCTCCCGTTTATTACCCATTCGTCTCCATCCAGAACCGCGGTGGTTT
>CAYPNL010000144.1:0-9153 GCA_964412045.1 uncultured Desulfobacteraceae bacterium | reverse complement strand
GTTGAGCCCAAGCTCTTTTCTGTCCATACCCATCGCAAGACCGATTATCTGCGGCAAGTAGAGGACGGGGATAGCATACTCTTCCCCGAATTTGGCCTCAATCCCTTTCTGATTGGAATCGAACATCAGGTTGCAGAACGGGCACACCAGGTTCATACAGTCGACCCCCGCCTCCTTGACACAGACGAGTTTTTCTCTCGCAATGGAAAGGGCAAGCTCTTCATCAGAGAGGAGCACCGGCCCACCGCAGCAATCCTTTTTTCGCCTGTACTGGACGTTCGTTACTCCTACTGCCTCCAGGATCATCTCAAGGCTCTGAGGGTCCTGAGGATCATCGAATCCCTCATAGATATACGAGGGTTTGAGGTAGTGACACCCGTAGTGGGTGGCCGCCCTCAATCCCTTGAGATCGCGTCTGACCTCGCTCTTTATCCTCTCCAGGCCCACATCCTCCAGCAATATCCGCGCGAAGTGTTTAACGGTGCTCGTGCCCCTGTATACCTTACCTATCTTCGAGAGTTCTTTGTTTACCTCATCCCTTAATTCGCGATTCTCCCGCAGATGATGGGCTGCTTTGGTGAGAGTCGAGGCACAGGCGCTACAGAGAACGCAGATATCCAATCCCTGTTCTTCCGCCAGGCAGAGATTCCTGGCAGCAAGCAGAACCGCCCCCTTCTCATCGGATGCCTCGAGTGGAAAACCGCAGCAGGAAAACCCCTCGATGTCGACGAATTCAATATCCAAACGGGGTGCTATCGCTCGCGCCGATATTTCATAGTTTCTCGATCGAGCCGGTATGGTGCACCCTAAAAATAGGCTGTATATCATTGCTTCCTCAATACATCCTGCATAGTTTTCCTTCTCCGAAGAAAAAGACTCTGCACTATAATTTCTCTACAAACAGTGTGTCAAGGAATAACTTTTCAGGATCTCATTTACGAAATGAACCAACCTGCAGCAAGCTGCAGGGAATTATCAAGTTAAACCAGGGCGTCCTGAAACAAAAAGAGTTGTCAAGCCGTTTTTTTTACTATAGTGAAATAACAATGTGATTCGGTGTTTTGCAGCCCGTCTTCCTGTCCCATTACAAGAAAGGCCCGCTGGCGCGTGAGGGCTGACAAATTCCATAGGGGAGCGGAGATGCCAAGAAACTATAGAATAACTTGTTCACGCCGACGCTTGCGCCTCGTCGCGAATGGGCGCCCATTAGGTTCAAACGCGTTGTGGAGAGGCTACTCAACGATAGCTGCAACATGAAAAGATGATCCAACCGTAGTAAGAAAGGAGAACGGAACATGAAGTTTGATATCCGATTGTTCTTGATCACCGTGCTTATGTTTCTAGCGATCGGACCTCTACCGCTTGAAGCCCAAGGACACGCCTCCACTGCCGCACAGGTTGTGCCCGTCATCTTAGACCAGTTTCCCACTGCGGAGACCCACCATATGATGAAGGTCGCAATCGAAACTTCCGATTGCTTGGGCAAATGGGCGCACCTGCGGGCCCTGACGCCAATCGACAAGCAGACAGTCGTACGGATGAACCGGGATACGTTATACTCCTCCGTGGTGCTCGACCTTGCCGAACCCACTATTCTGGTCAAACCCGACACGCGCGGCCGCTACCAATCGCTCCTCGTGATCAATGAGGCACATTTTGCCAAGCTAATTGTATATGATCCCGGCGAGTACAAGCTGACCAAAGAAAAAATGGGGAGTAGATATGTTTTCGTTATCGCACGGACGCTCGTCGATGAGGAGAATCCCAATGATGTGGCCGAGGCGCACATGGCTCAAGATGGCCTGCAGGTGAAGCAAACGACCAGCGGTCTGCTTGAGGTGCCGAACTGGGATCCAGTCGCACTTGGTGAAATGCGTGAAGCCCTCAAGATGCTTGGCAAATATCTCCCCAACAGGGATAAAGCTTATGGCGCCGGTATTGAAGAGGTCGACCCCATCGCCCACCTCATCTCATCAGCTGATGCCTGGGGTGGCTGGCAGCCTGAACATGCCGTTTATCAGTCTTATGTTCCGCGAGAAAACAATGGCAACACGCCCTACACCCTGACTCTGAAGAATGTGCCTGCGGCCGAAAACGCTTTTTGGTCAATCAGCGTATACAACAAAGGCGGGTATTTTCAGAAGAACGAGCACAACAAATATGTCATCAACAGCCTCAAGGCGAAACCCGACGATGATGGCGGGGTCACGATCCACTTTGGAGGAGATCCATCTCTGCCCAATTTCCTTCCGATTATGCCCGGATGGAACTACCTGCTGCGCATCTACCTGCCGCAGGAAACGTATTTTAATGGTACTTGGAGAGCACCTGAGGCGCAAACAGCTAAGTAATGGTACAAAACGGGACGTGTTCTTTATTTGTAAAAAGGTACTGCCTGCTTGGGCACACCCTCCTCAACGACAGAAATCTATCTTGAACAGCTGCCATCTGACACAAGAATCTCAAGGAGGAAACTATGAGAAAAAAAGAGCTTGTTATGGCAGAAATTTTGGTGCCGTTCTTATTTTTATTGTTTTTTCCCTGCGGATCTTTTGCAGAAAACCGGGATATTTCCCTTCGATTCTGGGGGCAGATCTCTCCTTTCATCTCAGGTGAAGCGGGCAGCGGCCCAGGAGCGCCGGATTACAGCGATGCCTTCGACTACTTCCAGCCCAAATCAACGATGTCGTCCGCAGACTTGGCACTATTCGGAGTCCTCGATGAAGGAGGCACACGCCGAGCGGACTGCAAGGTTGTGCCCAGGGGCACACTATTCCATGGCGCGCCCATCTCATGATCCCCCGTTCGGGTTCATCACATCGCACGGCTCATAAATGGTTGGCACCCTTCTTCGTGTTCGGTGCACCGGATCGGCGGGAAATGGCACCTACCTCTCGGTGACGCAAGCGTTCTGCCCCAAGCAGGTTTGCTTCAGATGGCAATAACTATTATCCTTTAAATATCTCCATACGGGATGTTTGATTATCTATATGAAAGCAACACTCAGTATCAGTGAAATAGTAATGAAGCAGCTCAAAGAAGAGGCTGCACGGCAACGGAAAACCATGTCCGAAATCGTTGAGATGGCTCTCAGGGGTTTATTTCAACATCATAAACGGCTGTCTGATCTTCCCCCGCTTCCTTCCTTCGGTAGCGGCCGAGCACATGTTGACGTGGCCAATCGCGAATCGCTGTATGAAATCATGGAGCATACGTAGTAGGGTCTGGCCACGGCACGTATCAGAGATCGTTTCACATGGTTCTGTGAGATTTCGGGGACATCGTACAGTCCTCCTGTCCTGAGAAAAAGAGGATGCATGTTTTTAAGCTGATGGAGGGAAAAAATGAATGAGAAACTGAAAGAGGCATTCCATTAAGCGTATGAGGGCGAGGCCAAGGCCGCACTCAGGCTGAAAATCTTTGCCAAGGAGGCGGATCGAGAAGATCTTCCGCAAATTTCAAAACTGTTTCGGGTGATTTCGGGGATGTCCACAAACTGTTTCTTCAGCAAGTGAAACACATTGACCTGGGAAAGCTGTTTTGGTAATAAGTGAATGGTTATTCATAAAATGATCATAATCGAGCGTTTCCATGAAGACAAGGATTTTCCTGAGGCGTATAGGCATCCATGAGATATAAGAGCGATGAAAAATACCAGAAGATAATAGCGGCTGCCACAAAGATATTCTCCCAAAAGGGCTTTTTCAAGGCCAAGGTGAGCGAAATAGCCAAGGAGGCGGGAATAGCTGATGGAACAATTTATATCTACTTTAAGCATAAGGACGATATCCTCATTTCGCTCTTTGAAGAAAAAATGCAGGCAGTCCTGGACAACATGAAGAAGCAGATTGATCAAGAGACTGATCCATTCAAAAAGATCGAGCGCTTTGCCTTTGTTCATCTCCAGTTGATCGAGGCTCATAAGGATATCGCAGAGATTATTCAGGTGGAACTCAGGCAGAGTAGTATGTTCATGAAAAACTATCACAACACGAAATTCTTCGAATACCTCAACATAATTAGCTCGATCATCCAGGAAGGAAAAGAAAAAGGCGTTATAAGGGAGGATATAATCCCTGGAATTGCCAAGAGGGCATTCTTCGGCGCCCTTGACGAGATGTCGAGGTTCTGGGTGTTGTCAAAAAAACCAAAATACGATATCCAAACGGCTTCAAGACAGATAACGAATTTCTTTATCCATGGCATACGGAAGCATGAAGACCACATTTCGTAACAATTTAGCCCTTTGAAGTTACCTGATGAATGGGCATGGAGGTGTCTTTTTCCCCATCATACCCCAATAAAGACGGGTCGGGAGCCCGCTTCAAACGAGCGCACACGGACAAAGTCCCTAGAAGACAATGGCCAGGTGCTTGTGCGCATGGTTTGAAGCGGCACGCTGATGCCCCCTGTTCAAGGGTATGATGGGGAAAAAGACACCTCCATGCCCATAGGTCTCACCACGGCTAAGGTATGTGGCCTTACGCAATGGGCGATCGTCGTTTTCAACAAGCTACATTGTTACCACATTTCTAGCCCTATCCCTTGATGGGATAGAGAATCCCAACCCCCATAAAAAAGGCTAGTAACAGAATAATTCTCTCATCTTAGTGCCTTGGTGTCTTCGTGGCAGTTACAAATCCCCAAACGATTTTATAACCTGATTTTTATTGACATGACACACGCCGAAATGATAAAGCGGGCGAGAAAAGAAGGCTTCGCTATGATGAGAAGCTGTATTCTTTTTATGGACAACCATCAGAAAGGAGGCAAAACGTGAACTGCGTAGTATGTTTAAAACAAGTGCCCGACACGGAGACACAGATCAAGATCGCCCAAGACGGTGTGTCCGTAGTGACCGACAACATAAAATGGGTGATGAATCCATACGATGAGTATGCCGTTGAGGAGGCGCTCCAGATCAAGGAGAAATTCGGTGGAGAGGTCACCGTGGTCGGGGTAGGACCAAAACGGGTAACCGAATCTATCAGAACCGCTCTTGCCATGGGTGCAGATAAGGGCATTCTGGTCGATGACCCATCCGCTCTCGGAAGCGATTCCCTTGGCATCGCCAGGATTCTCGCTGCGGTGATCAAGGATCTCGACTATAATCTTGTCCTCTGCGGTAAGCAGGGAGTCGATGATGACTATGGAGTGGTTGGATCCAACCTGGCCGAGCTTTTGGGCATCCCTCAGGTATCGGTAGTGGTGAAACTCGAGGTGAGCGGGGATGGTGCAACCATAAAGGCGCTGAGAGAGGTGGAGGGAGGGTCCCTTGTGATAGAAGCTCCCCTGCCTGCACTGGTTACCGCACAGAAGGGGCTCAATGAACCGCGATACGCGTCACTTCCCGGCATTATGAAGGCCAAGAAAAAGCCCCTCGATGTCAAAACCATTGCGGATCTCGGTCTGGATCCGGCACAGGTTGGAGAACAAGGCTCGAAGATAAAGGTTGTGCGACTCACACCTCCTGCCGAGAGAAAGGCGGGAAAGATCGTGGATGGAGAAACTCCGGAGGAGAAGGCCGCCAATCTTGCCAAGCTGCTTCATGAAGAGGCCAAGGCTATTTAAGGAAATCCCCTTCATTACTAGATAAAGGAGTTGAAAAATGGCACAAGGTATTTGGATAGTCGCTGAACAAAGGGCAGGAGAACTGCGGAAGATATCCTATGAACTGGTGAGCGAGGGCAGACGCCTGGCCGATCAATTGGGTCAGCCGCTCACCGCGTTCCTGTTGGGTTCGAATATCAAGGATAAGGCATCAGAACTCGCCAAGTACGGCGCTGATACGGTGATCATTGCCGATGATGAACGCCTGGCTGTTTACACCACTGATGCGTATTCCTCGGTCATCGCAGAGCTCGCTCAGAAACACGAGCCCTCCATCATGCTGCTCCCTGCCTCTGTCCAGGGGAAGGATCTCTCCGGACGGCTGGCTGCAAAGCTCGGTGTGGGTGTGGCGCAGGACTGTGTGGAATTCTCTCTCGAGGCAGGCAGCTTGGTGGCCAAGAGGCCCATCTATGCTGGCAAGGCATACGCCACGGTGACCTACAAGGACAGCGTTCCCCAGATCGCTACTGCACGTCCTAATGTGCTGGCATTGAATGAACCCGATGAGGCGCGCTCTGCCAAGGTCGTGGATGCCGAATTCAGCCTCGATGACAGCCAGCTCAAGACCAAGGTCATTGAATTCCAGCAAGAGGCCGGCGCCAAGGTAGATCTTACCGAAGCAGAAAGGATTGTTTCAGGCGGCAGGGGAATGAAAGGACCGGAAAACTACAAGCTCCTGGAGGAACTCGCGGATCTCATCGCTGCAACGGTCGGCGCCTCCCGTTCCGCTGTGGATGCCGGGTGGCGGCCCCATGCCGATCAGGTGGGTCAAACGGGCAAGGTGGTATCGCCGAACCTTTACATAGCCTGTGGTATCTCAGGGGCCATTCAGCACCTCGCAGGCATGGGTACCTCTAAGGTGATCGTGGCGATCAACAAGGATCCCGAGGCGCCTATCTTCCAGAAGGCAGACTACGGCGTCGTAGGGGACCTGTTCGAGGTGGTGCCCGCTCTTGCCGAGCAGATCAGGAAGCTCGCGTAATAGAAATCAACCTACCAGCCCGCGCGTCGTGGCTGGTAGGTCTTTACTCCGGCGCGCGCAATCCTGTCTCTTTTGTTAGCTCGTGCACCTCTGGTGCGCCAAACGCGCTCTACATCCCTGCTTGACAGTAAATGCCCAGGCCCCTCTCTTTTTTTCTCTACGTGGAGGCTTCCTTGAGCATCCCTTTTCATTGTGCTATATTCGATTGCGAAATATCTTTGAAACTACCTGGTGAATGGGCATGGAGGTGTCTTTTTTCCCATCATACCCCCTAACAACAGGAGGCATCAGCGTGCTGCTTCAAACCATGCGCACAAGCAACTCGTCATTGTCTTCTAGGATCTTTGTCTGTGTGCGCTCGTTTGAAGCGGCCTCCCGACTCGTCTTTATTAGGGCATGATGGGAAAAAAGACACCTCCATGCCCATACGTGTTTCACAAGGGTAGCTATTGTCAAGCAATACAACGCACCGCCTCTTGCCGGATAATACGCGACACGAGAAAGGAGCACGCATATGACGACAATAGGTTGGATCGGCACCGGGGTCATGGGAGTTTCGATGGCCGGTCATCTCCAGGCAGCAGGCCATGATCTCTATGTCTTTAACCGAACAAGGGCGAAGGCTGAACCCCTGATCAGCAAGGGCGCCCATTGGTGTGAGTCGGCACCGGAGGTTGCAGCCTATTCGGAAATCATATTCACTATGGTATCGCTCCCTGCTGATGTCACTGAGGTATATCTCGGTGAAAGGAGCATCCTCTCCGTCGATGGTCCATGTCGTATTGTGGTGGATATGACGACAAGCAGGCCAACCCTGGCTCACGTGATCGCCGAGAAGGCATCCAAGGAGAGCATAGATAGCCTGGATGCTCCGGTGTCTGGCGGGGACATCGGCGCGCGCAATGCAACCCTTGCCATCATGGTAGGCGGTGATAAAACGGCCTTTGAAATAGTGCTTCCCCTGCTCCGGTTGATGGGCCAAAACATCTCCCATATAGGTGGCCCGGGTGCGGGACAGCACACCAAGATGTGCAACCAGATACTTGTCGCAGGCACGATGATCGGTGTATGCGAGTCTTTACTATACGCCGAAAAGGCGGGCCTGGATAAGCAGGCCGTGATCGATATCATCGGCAAGGGCGCGGCATCGTGCTGGTCAATCAATAACCTGGGGCCGAGGATAGTCCGGGGGGACTTTGATCCCGGTTTCTTCGTGGAACACTTCATCAAGGATATAGGTATTGCCTTGGAGGAAGCCGCTGCAGCAGGCCTCTCGCTACCCGGACTCGCGCTCGTGCACCAGCTCTACCTCGCAGTCAAGGCCCAGGGGCACGGGCGGGCCGGCACCCAGGCCCTCATGCTCGCCCTGAGAAGGCTCAATAGGGGTAATGGATCGATGTTGGCATGAGATAACAGGCGGTAAAGAACACCATGACCCATCAGCATGACCACAGCCTGGAGCCGGCAAGGTTCCTGACTGAGAACCTGGAAATCCTGCCGAGGGGACGAGCCCTCGACGTGGCAATGGGCAGAGGCCGTAACGCCATCCACTTAGCAAAAATGGGCTTTGAGGTGGAAGGGATTGACATCTCCTCTGAGGCAGTCCATGCTGCGCTCGACCGGGCGAGGAGCGCAGGCGTATCCCTTCAGGCCCGGGTGGCTGACCTGGAGGGGGATTATCAGATCGAGAGGGGCGCCTATCACGTCATACTCTGCTTCAATTACTTACAGCGCTCCCTTCTTCCGCAGATCAAGGAGGGGCTTCGAGTCGGCGGTATGGTGGTGTACGAAACGTTCATCGTGGACCAGGCCCGGTTCGGGAAGCCCAAAAATCCGGACTACCTCCTCAAACACAACGAACTTTTGGAGATGTTCCGCGATCTTCGGTGCCTCCGTTACCGCGAGGGGCTCGTAGAGAACGAGCGGGCCGTGGCCAGCATCATAGCAGAAAAAGAATGAGCATCGGGTCGATCCTGCCGCAACTGCTTCGGTAGAGAAAGACATAGCCGAATATATTTGAAATTCGCTTCAACCTGAATCAACGTTGATCATTGTTTCCACGCCTTGTAAATGAAGCATTCAGTGTCCAGGGGTTCAGTGTTCAGGAATGACGCTCCTCCCGAACACTGCACCTCTGAAGGCTGAACACCTAAAATGTCTAGCCATCCTTGAATTCCTCTCAGAAAGCCTTATTTTTTAAAAATATGTGCTGAAAGGAGATCGTTATTATGGAAAAGGCAACCTTATCAATCCCCACTATCTCCTGCGCTCACTGTGTGATGACCATTCAGCGAGAGCTGGGGGAAATAAAAGGCGTAACGAGCGTAGAGGGCAATGTAGAGGCAAAGGAGATCACCGTGGAATATGGTTCTCCTGCAACCTTGGAGAGGATCAGATCCACCTTACAGGAGATCAACTATCCGGCTGCCGAGTAAAGAACCCACGCCCACAGAAGAAGGTTTTTCTTGGAACCTCTGGAAGGGACCGAAAGTGCGGCCTTGAATCCCTGGGTTGTGGGAGCAATGGAGTAATGGAGCACAGGAGTACAGGAGTAACGGTCT
>CAYPNL010000143.1:0-33095 GCA_964412045.1 uncultured Desulfobacteraceae bacterium | reverse complement strand
TTCCATTCATTTTGGGAACTATGGCGATGATACGGGGAGAGAAATAAGCAGTACCGACAAAAACAGCCCAACGGGGCGTTCCACCAGATCGCTAACGCTCCCGGTGAACTCGACATTGGCCGAATCAATCGATTTGACATGGCACATAATGTGGATTATTATAGCTATAACAATACACATTATAGAGGTGTGATATGAAAACTATTCAGATGACCCTTGATGATGACCTTGTGAAAGCGGTCGACCGCGTTTCAAAGGAACTCCGTACAAGCCGTTCTGCTTTTGCAAGAAAGGCACTCCGTGACGCACTCGCCCGTTATAAGCTTGAAGAGCTAGAACACAAGCATCGCCTGGGTTATGCACAACACCCGGTTGCTGCCGATGAGTTTTCGGTTTGGGAAACCGAGCATGCTTGGGGGGATGAATGAAGCGCGGTGAAATACGTTATTACAAGTTCTTACGGCCTGACAAGAAACGACCAGTTCTTGTTCTGACACGAGATTCTGTGCTGGAATATCTTGGTGAGGTCACTATCGCTCCTATCACAACTACCGTCCGAAAAATCCCGTCTGAGGTGTTTCTCTCGAAAGCTGACGGCATGCCCCAGGATTGTGCTGTCAATTGTGACCACTTGCAGACTGTTTCAAAGGAAAAAATCGGATCATTGATCACATCCTTACCTCTAGCAAAGATGGTTGATGTTGGGCGTGCAATCGGTTTTGCCCTTGATATCTGAGACATGAACGGTCAACCTGTCGCTCCACCTGATCCCAAGGGCCTGGCGGCCCTTGGTCCCGGTGAACTTTTCGTTCGGCTGAAAGGGTTCATACTTGTCGTTCAAGAGAGGTCATAGCATGTCTAAAGAAACAAAAAGCGATGATCAATCCGGTGTGGATAAGGGATTAGTCGCCATGTTCTTAAGGATGTCGCCCGAGGAGCGTTTACGGGCTAATGACAACGCATTTCGTACAATTCTGGAGTTGAGGGATGCCTACAGGCGGCAGAAGAACAACAAGCGCAAACCTAGGTGATGTTCTGGAGGGGCTGCTCGAGGCAGGCGTCGATTTTATTCTGGTAGGAGGCCTTGCAGCCGTAATCCAGGGAGCCCCGGTCACAACGATGGATGTGGATATCGTTCACAGCCAATCTCCCGAAAACATAGGAAAACTACTCGCCTATCTTAAATCGGTTGATGCTGTTCATCGTCGCTTGGACGACAAGTTGATTGAACCGAAAGAGCGCGAGCTATCCGGGAAGGGCCACCTGCTTCTTAAGACGCGACTAGGCCCTCTGGATGTCTTAGCTGTTATTGAAGGGGGAAGATCATACGAGGACCTCCTGAACCATACCGTGGAAATTGATTTCAGAGGTCACACCCTTCGAGTGCTAGATCTAAAGACGTTAATCGAACTCAAGAAAGCTTCTACAGATTTCAAAGACAAGCAGCGACTACCTGTGCTTAAAGAAACTTTGCGGCAACTGGGGGAGGAGTATCGCAGCGAGGAGGACGAGGAACATGGCGGCAACAAGTAATACCACCGAACAAGACGGGTGCACGCGACGGCAAATAGCCGCGTCTGATCCGCAGCGTTGGCCTTTCACGGAAACATGAAAGCGTGAAGCGCATGAATGAGCAACACAACGAGTATCCCGATTATGGCAATTGGGTTCCTAAACGAATCATCTATGTCTCTCTTGCAATAGGATTGGCTTTCCTGGCGTCGAGCATTGTCTCACTTTTCCTGCTGATTCCCGCTGCGTTCTTTCTGTTGGTAGCTGGTTATCTATCGTATATTCGCTTCAAGTTTTCTCCTCAATCGGGCAATGTGCAAGAGTCTATTTGGAACCTGGTGATAGATTTCTTGGATTGGAACGGAGAAGGGAAACTTTTGGATATAGGGTGTGGAAACGGCGCCCTTGCCATCAAGCTCGCTCAGAAACACGGAAACGCAGAAGTCCTCGGGATTGACTATTGGGGAAAGAGATGGGAGTACTCAATGAGTGCCTGTGACCGTAACGCGACGATCGAGGGAGTAAGTGATCGTGTGACCTTCCAAAAAGGCAGTGCCGCGTCATTGCCATTCGATGACGGGCACTTCGATGCAGTGGTGAGCAATTTCGTCTTCCACGAAGTGGGCGGCGTCAATGACAAGCGCGAGGTTATTCGTGAAGCGCTGCGCGTCCTAAAGAAAGGCGGTACGTTCGCTTTCCAGGATGAGTTCCTCATTAAGAAGATATACGGCGACGCGGACGCGTTAGTTGCTACCATCAAGACCTGGGGAACAGCCAAGGTGGAGTTCATCCAAACAAAAGATTCGCCCTTTATTCCGCACCTATTAAAAGTTCCATTCATTTTGGGAACTATGGCGATGATACGGGGAGAGAAATAAGCAGTACCGACAAAAACAGCCCAACGGCATAAGGCGATGGCAAAAAGCTGGTGCACCTCTTGCCGAAAGGCATTGTAGCTGTCAGTCAGTATCGTAAAGTTGATGAGGAATATAATTCTCATCAGCGGATTGCCTCACAAGGGCTTATCTTTGGGATGCTTGAGCCTTGTGATGGGAAACTATCACGCAGGGTTCTTAGGGGGGAAAGGGGCGGTAACGCCCTACCCTACCCGGTGCAAGAGGATACAAAATGAATAAAATTGAAGAAAAGTATCAACGTATAACAGATGATAAGCGTTTTTTCGATATTCGTTTCTGGCAATCGCAAGGAGATCTTGCTATTTTCGAGGCAGTGACGGAAATGCTAAATGACTATTTATTGATTCGAGGACAAAATGCTGACGAGCCCAGACTTCAGAGGACTGTTGAAAATTTTCGAAAAGCATAAAGTTCGCTACCTCATAGTGGGCGGATATGCCGTTATGAAATATAGTGAGCCACGGTTCACAAAAGACGTTGATGTTTTTATAGCGACTGATCAAGCTAATACAAAAGGCGTGTATTCAGCCTTGAAAGAATTTGGCGCACCTCTGGAAAATCTTACTTCAGACGACTTCGCACATAAAGGATATTTCTATCAAATGGGCAGACCCCCATTAAGAGTTGATATTATGATGTCGATTCCAGGAATAGAGTTCGATGAGGCTTGGAACAACCGTGAAGTCGTTCAACTAGCGGATGTTAACATTCCATTCATTTCACGGTCTGACCTTATTCGATCAAAGGAAGCAAGCGGGAGGCCGCAAGATAGAATTGATGTTGAAAAGCTCAAGGAAGCCGAAGAATTGGATGCACTTGAGGAGAAATAGCTCCTCGCTTCGCTTTGCGCTATTTCTTGCGAAGTTCGGAAAATTTGGAATCGGTTTTAATATAATACGGAACTTGGTTGCTTATGTCGACAAATCAAGGTCGTCTCACGTTCCGACATGGGTGATAAAGCAAGGATCATCAGAGCACGTTAGGCGCAACAAAGGACATAGATGAAAACGCCAAACAGAGAAACGGTTTCACGGCTTGAAGAGCTTCCCAATATTGGAAAAGCGGTGGCGGTTCATTTACATCTGATCGGCATTGATCATCCAAAGAAGCTGATCGGAAAAGATCCATTTGTCTTATACGAGGAGCTTTCCGCCATATCAGGAAAGAAGAATGACCCCTGCCTTATTGATGTATTTATGTCGGTTATCCGTTTTATGGAAGGCGGGGATTCTCTTCCGTGGTGGTCATGTACCGATGAACGAAAAAAGTATAGTTGCCGAAACCAAAGCCGATAAACAAATGCACTACGGCGAAAACATCAAGGGCGGTGTATTCATCACCATAGGAGGGCGGCAAGATCGGGCAAGGGGGATTCTAACTACCCCTAACCGCACCACTCCCGATTATGGGGGAGTCGACATGCTGGGGTTCACAAACGAATCAACCCGGACTGGCAATCCCTCTGTGCTCCTTTTGTATATATCAAGCTCATCAGTCCGCTGAGTGACTTCAGCCCAACCCCGTTCGGATTCACCGCAAAAAGATTGACAGATATTATTTGGTATGCCAAATATTGATAAACCCAATATCGCGAAAGCCCCTCTTAGGGGAAACGATGAAAAGGAATACCATTATTAATGGAGATGCACACTATGGTCTTTGAGCCATTGGACAAGAATTACGTTCAAAAGGTGAGATCAAGCTTTCAGAGGCAGAAATTTATGGAGTTTATAGGGGCAAGGCTTGCCGAAGTCCATCCCGGATATTGTGAAATCCATCTTCCCTACAAGAAGGAACTCTCTCAGCAGCATGGATTTTTTCACGCAGGGGTTATCGGTACGCTTGCCGATAATTCAGGTGGCTATGCTGCCTTCACGTTAATGCCCCCTCGCGCATCTATCTTAACTGTTGAATATAAATTAAACATCCTCGCTCCCGGTGATGGGGAGCTTCTCATCGCCCGGGCACAGGTGATAAAGGCAGGGCGTACCTTGACCATATGTAGACCTGAAGTCTTTGTGGTTAAAGATGGATATGAGACAATGAGCGCAGCAGCCCTGATGACCTTGATAGCGCTGCCTGGAAAATCTGACAGACCCAGGCCGCATCTGAGATCCTAATAGCACAACCGAGCGATGCAATGGAGGTATTTTGAATGCCAACCAGCGATCGGCTTATCTATCAGGTGTTTCTGGCACAGCATCGGCTGAGGGCCTATTTGAAAAAGGCCCTCACCGTGAGAGGAATTCATGTCACAGTGACACAGGCAGGCATTCTTTTCTTGCTCAGGCGGAAAGACGGCCAAAGCATGACCGAATTGAGCCAGGCTTTATTCATCGATAACTCAACGATTACAGGGCTTGTTGACCGGCTTGAAAAAAACGGCTTTGTGCGGCGAGATTTGAGTTCAGGCGACCGCAGGATGTTTCGTATCTATGTAACGCCCCAGGGCGTGGAAGAAAGCAAAAGGGCCCAAGTGGTTATCAATGAAGTGAATAGGAATATCAAATCAGGCTTTGCCGATGATGAACTTGAAATTTTCAAAAGAGTCCTCAACAGCTTCTCAGAAAAATTCAGCAAAGATTAACGTGAGAAGCTTCGAGAACAGCTTTCCGCACAGTACCGGCTTCTCAACGGCATAGAACAGCGACCACCCTATGGACACATGAAAATTGTGGGGAGCGCTATGTCTGCTCTTGAAATCATGAAGGACCTGTTTTTTATCGAAAGGGGATACCTGAATTCGAATCACTTCGTGTATCGATCAGAAGAACCGGTCCTCGTCGACACCGGTTACCTCTCTGACTTTGACATAACAGAGCGCTTTATAGAGGATAGAGGCGTCAATCTTTCACAAACCCGGCTCATTATCAATACCCACACCCACTGCGACCACATCGGAGGAAATAAAATTATTCAAGACAGATCCGGCTGCGATATCGCCCTGCACAAGCTTGGGAAATATTTTATAGACACCCGTGATGACTGGGCCACCTGGTGGAGATATTACAGCCAGAAGGCCGACTTCTTCACCTGCACCATCGCCCTCGATGACGGGGATGTGATCCCCATCGGCCCTCACGAATTTCTGGTTCTCCACACGCCGGGCCATGCCTCTGACGGTATCGTCCTGTACAATAGAAAAGAAAAAGCCCTTATCTCCGGAGACGCGCTCTGGGAAGATGACCTACCCACGATTACCATGCGGGTGGAAGGAAGCACCTGTCTCTTTGATCTTCTTTCTTCCTTTGAACAACTCGAATCCCTTGATGTGAAAATCGTGTATCCCGGGCACGGGAGACCATTTACGAATTTCAAAGAGGCCATCTCCAAAAGTAAGAAAAAGGCACATGAGTTCCTGAATCACAGAGAAAAATCCGGCGACTCCCTGCTCAAGAAGATCATAATCTACACGATTCTCATGCACCGGCAGGTGGATGAAAAGGCCTTCTTCGACCATCTGATGGGAACACACTGGTTCAAGGAGACTATTGATCTTTTCTTTAAGAGCGAGTATCAGAAAACCTATGAGCACATCATGCGCGATTTCCTGCACCGCGATATTGTCATGCGGAAAGACGGGATGCTCTTTACAACCGTCAAGCCCTAAACGGTGGAACTCGCGGCGCAGGCCTTGGGCGTGGAACTGGATTTGATCGCCAAAACCCTCGCATTCATGCTAAACAGTATCACCGGTGCCCAAGGGATTGATGTGTGCAAATAATGGATATGAGGCGTGAACCCATAGGAAAAATCCGGATTCAGAGAGGCTATATCCCGGGTTCAATCGGTCGGGTTGCCGAACTTCACGGCACTTACTACCATGAGCACTGGGGTTTCGGCGCCTTCTTTGAGGCAAAGGTAGCCGGCGAGCTCGCCGAATTTATGGGTCGCTATGATGATCAGCGGGATGGCTTCTGGACAGCTCTTCTCGGGGGAAATATCATAGGCTCCATTGCGATTGACGGGATTCATGCCGGGGACCGGGGCGCTCATCTTCGTTGGTTCATCGTATCCGCTTCCCTGCACGGAAGAGGCACAGGAAGCCGGCTCATTAGGGCGGCAAAGCGCTTTTGTCGTAACAGAGGCTACAAGGCAATATACCTCTGGACATTTGAGGGACTCGATCCAGCGAAACATCTCTACGAGAAAAACGGCTTCACCCTCATGGAACAACGAAGGGGATCAATGTGGGGCACCGAGGTCAACGAACAACGATTCAAGCTCAGCCTCGACTCGGTCAAAAGGATGCGTGGCGTGACCCATGCGCCTGTCTGATACTGCCCTTTTTTCACGACACACTGATCGGTGGCTTGCCCTGAGCGCCCCTTTCAGCAGATCCCCTGCCGCCTGTTCCCGTCTAAGCAGTCCAAGCTGGTTTCCTAGCGACCATATATCAATAAATGCCTTTTTTTCAGTGAACCCTTGTGATATAGATTTAATACTCAGATATTTTGATACGTGAATGACAACCTTACTCTCTCTCAGAAAGGAGGGGCGATGGCCTTAGGTTTTAATCTGGACGAGGTGCTTGAGATGGCTATTCGAATCGAGGAAAACGGCGGTGCTTTTTATCGCAAGGCCGCGGGATTGCAATCGGATACGGAAAACCGTAGATTTTTCGAGAAATTGGCTGCGATGGAGGATGGTCATAAAGCAACATTTACAGAGATGCGGAACACCCTTACTGATACGGAAAAAGGCGGAACGGTATTCGATCCGCAAGACGAGGTATCGCTGTACCTATCAGCGATGGCGGACACACAGGGCGGTGAGGGCAGTCCGTCTGTAGCGGATTCACTCACCGGCAATGAGACCATGGAGGAGGTGCTCAATACGGCCATTGGCCTTGAGAAGGAATCAGTCCTCTTTTATCTCGGGCTCAAGGACATGGTTCCGCAAAAATACGGCCGGGAGAGGATCGACCATATCATAAGGGAAGAGCAAAGCCATGTTGCCCAGTTGACCAGCCTTCTCGGAAAGATAAAATCAGGATAGAGGAACTGCTCTGCACCGAAGCGAGGCAATACGTGCCTGATTGACTGGTAGTGTAAAAACACTTGTTCGACGGATCCACAATAATAGTTGATTTCCTCCGCGTTCACCAGGCTTCTCTCTGGTTGATCGGAGTGCTCTCGGTCATAGTATTTCTGGGAACTATCGTGGTCATTCCCATACTGATAATTCACATCCCCACGGACTATTTCACCCGCCGCAGAAAACCCTTGAAGAGCTTACCTCAAGGGCATGCAGCGATTCGCCTCCTTGGCCTGGCGCTCAAAAACCTCATCGGCATCATCTTTATCCTTTCCGGTATCGTGATGCTAGTGTTGCCCGGACAAGGGGTTATCACCCTTTTGATCGGACTCATGCTGGTGAATTTCCCCGGAAAAATTGAACTCGAGCGGCGGATTATCGAACAACAATCGGTGTTGCGTGTTCTCAACTGGATACGCCTGAGGGCGCGGAAGCCGGCGCTCAAGCTTCCTCGAAAACGCCCTTTCAGCGAAAAGAATAAGACCGCCTGAACGAAAGGGAGTCTCGAAGAAAAGCGGGGATATCTCTGACTCCGGGCGTACCGTCTTTAACTCTTGAGAAAAAGGTCTATAACATGCGGTTCGTAAAATATCATGCACTCGGCAATGACTATATCGTCTGGGACCCCGCTTACGCCGGCAAGAAGCTCACGCCCTCCCAGATGCGATTACTGTGCCACCGTAACTATGGTGTGGGATCGGATGGGGTTCTCCTCGGCCCGCTCGAGAGCTCGGAGGGGGCCTTCTCGGTGCGCATCTTCAACCCGGATGGAAGCGAGGCGGAAAAGAGCGGGAACGGGTTGCGAATCTTCTCCCGGTATCTCTGGGACCAGGGAATGGTCCGAGGGGACCCCTTCATCATACGCACCCTGGGGGGCACGGTAAAGGCCCAGGTACACAAGGGAGGGAGGGATGTCACCATAGACATGGGCGCGCTCAGCTTTGACAGCGCCCTCATACCCGTGGAAGGACCGCCACGTGAGGTGATCAACGAGACGCTCCTCGTTGACGGCGAGGAACTCCGTTTCTGCGCGGCCACGATCGGGAACCCGCACTGCGTGGTACTCCGCAATGAAGTGAGCCCTGAGGAGGCGAAGAAATGGGGCCCCTTGATTGAGGTCGATCCTCGCTTCCCAAACCGCACCAATGTGCAGTTTATGAAGATCCTGGACCGCAGGAACATCCGGATCCAGATCTGGGAGCGTGGGGCAGGCTATACCCTTGCCTCGGGAACAAGCAGCAGTGCTGCTGCTGGCGTCGCCCGCAAGCTCGGACTCTGCGACCCCCGCATTTCGGTTCACATGCCCGGAGGAACCATCCGGATTGCCATCTCAGGCGAGTTCATGATCTCCATGAGAGGGCCGGTCACCCGGATTGCAGAAGGCATCATCTCGCGGGAACTCTTCACCCGGCATCCGGAGCAAAAGGCGCCACCCTCACGGGTCCTCACATGACGGGCATTCTATCCTCGGTGCTATTAAAAGCTCAGCACGGCTATGACCCCGATCCCCCCTGCTAGTGGGTAGGGTCGGATAATGAGGTCTTTCTCCCTTGCTTCAGAGCTTTCGCCGCATGAAACTGAGAGGTAGGCAATCCACCATCCCAGAGCCGCCTGCGAGAAATAGTGACGGTCATCGTTTATCCTCGACCATCCGCAGAGCATCGATCCCAGGTAAAGGGAATACCGAAGATAAGGGTTTTCAGCCATCTTGGCGGCGGCAATGAAGGGAACGGCCCCCATAAAACTGTGGCCGCTTACCCCGTTATTGTCGTTGAAAGGCCTCCAATGAGAATCATTCTCCTCTGGCCGTGAAGCCCCTGTGGCATTTTGTAAAAAAAGCGCTGGCGGGGCACCCACGAGAATCGCCCGCAATGACCTTCTTCCCCACTCACCTGTAGTGGAGCCCCATCCATTGCCTTCAGTCACCTCTCCGACAAGGGCTGCAATACCATAGAGGGGAATGGTAATCGCCCCTTCTCCTAGCAGCTTGACTGCTTCGCTCAGCTCGTCGGTATCCTCGTTCCTCAAGGATCCCTGGACCCAGCCCTGGATCCCACCGTCAATCGAGGTATTGGCCAGAACCCCGGCGACGCCTATCCCCAAGGCCAGATCCTGTACAATTTTTATCGAATAGAAGGATCGGTAATCCTGCGATACCGCCTGTACTATCCTGTCTGTTCTATCACTAGCCTGTCTCTTCCCCTCCGCACCTATGCTCTGGGAAAAAACCAACAAAATTACTAAAATGATTGCCCCTTCCAACTTCTTCATGGTAATTCATCCCTTACTTCGATACCATTGCCTGGTCGATGAAGAAGCAATGCCGTACGGCAAGCGAGCGTGCCTGGAAACCTAAAGAAAAAGCAGCCCGATGTCAATGTACCGAAGCCTATGGAGATACAGATGATAGAACCTTCTGAAAAGCACAGAAAAGCAATTACCTGGATTGCAGGGATAGCGCTCTTTCTCGTCATATTCTTTTCAAAGGCCCCTGATAGAGGGTCACCTATCTATAAGGCCGTCGAGATGACAGGGTACCTGTTCGTTACCCTGGCCATATTGGGGAGAATATGGTGTGCCCTTTACATAGCCGGGCACAAGAACATGGAACTAGTCCGGGACGGCCCCTTTTCGGTCTGCAGAAATCCTTCCTATGTTTTTTCTTTCATGGGATTAGTTGGCGTGTTGATTGGTTCTCACTATCTCGTATTGCTGGTTATAGCCCTGCTCTACTGGATTTATTACTTTTTTGTGATACGAAGCGAAGAAGAACGATTGTCGAAATTATTCAAAGCGGAATTCACCACCTACTGTTCCAGGGTGCACAGATTTTTCCCCGATCCCAGGAAGTACTGGTCCCGAGACGTTATTGAGATTAACTCCTATCTGGTGTTGAGAGAGATAATCAGGTCCGGTTTTTTCATGTGGGTACTTCTCCTCTTGAAAATACTCGAGCATCTAAAAACAATAGAAACTGATGGTGAAAGCCTTATCCCTGCCTTATGGAACATGCCGTTTTAGTGTGTTTCCCGTGAGCGGGAATCCACGCCGTCAGAGGCACATAGATTCCCCAGCCCCTTCAGCTCATTTCCTTAGTCCGTCAATCTTCGTGTGAGCCCTCGAGCAGGTCTCGGAACGAGCGAGCAGGGGTTTCTCAATCGGTCAATCCAGGCCGCCGAGTCCATACTTGCCTCCGATGCAAGCCGAGTGCATAGGCAACTCCTCCCAGCAGGCTCGTTGCCACCTGTATGGAGAAAAAGAGGATCCCAAGGCAGAGGGCCTGTTCCGGCTGAACCCCCTTGAGCCCCAGGAAATACACGAAGCTTCCCTCTCGCACACCCACGCCGCTCAAGGTGATGGGAATCGCCGTGGCAATGTTGATTAAGGGGAGGCTGGCAAAGTAAAAGATGAGAGGGATCTTAAGGCCGATTCCCCCTCCCAGCAGGGCAACGGCGCCCATCCCCAGGGCCTGAAGGCAGAACGATAAGGCGAGCACTGCCAGGATTCTCCGCGGCATCTGCCAGAGCACGAGCGCGCCTCTCAAGCGTTCAGCGAGCGTGGGCCAGAGGCCTCTCAAGATCCTTTGGACAAACGGCAGGCCAAGGAGTCCGCATACCGTAACGATGCCCCCGATCCACAGCGCAGTCACGAAATGGCCGGGAAGGATCTCAGGACTCAGAACGGCTGCACCGGCGCCCAGAAGCACCATGGCGAGCAACCCGAAGATGCGATCTCCTACCACGCTCCAGGCCGCCATCAACCGCCGACCCTCGCCACGGGATAAAAAGTGGATCTTAAGCACGTCTCCACCCACGCTGGTAGGCAGGAAAAGATTGAAGTACATGCCCACAAAATAGAACACAAGATAGGTACGCCACGGCCCCGGGAAGGAAAGGGCATTCGACAGGAGAAACCAGCGAAGGCTGCTCAGGACTTGAGCGGCCAGATACATGAGTACAGCGATCAGCCAGACAAGGGGTGAGAGCTCCTGAAGGGAGGCGATGATGCCCGAAAGCTCAAACCGAGAGAAAAGCCACCACACAAGCCCCGCACTGACGCAGAGCCGGGCCAGCCACCCGGCCCATCGACGCACATCCGGCCTCACTCCAGAACCTCACGGACTGTATAGCCCCTTTTCCCTGAAGACTCGTAGTAGGTTCTCACCACCAATTCGCCCAGAAGGCCCAAGCCCGCAAGCATGATTCCTGTGATAATCAAGAGCGCACCGAAAAGCAACAAAGGTCTCCCTCCAATATCCTCTCCCCTACCGAGCTTCACCCATGTTAAATACAGTTCGATCGCGAAACCTACCGCGAACAGGATCCCGCCGTTCAACCCGAAGAACTGAAGGGGCCTGGTGGCGAATTTCTGGAAAAATACCATCAAGAGGAGATCGAGGAGCACCCGATAGGTGCGGCCGATTCCGTACTTGCTCTTTCCCTTGCTCCGAGGATGATGCGTCACCACCCGTTCGGTGATGCGGGATCCATACAGGCTCGCAAACACGGGGATAAAGCGGTGAAGTTCCCCATAGAGAAAAAGTTCCCTGGCGACATCCCCCTGGTAGGCCTTTAAGGTGCAGCCATAGTCATGGAGCTTGATACCTGTTGCGCGGCTTATGAGCCAGTTGGCAACCAGGGAAGGGAGCCGCTTTGATACAAACGGGTCATGCCTCTTTTTACGCCAGCCGCTGACCAGATCATATCCCTCTTCCAATGAAGCGATCAGGTGGGGAATGTCGTGGGGGTCGTTCTGGAGATCGCCGTCCATGGATACGATGATCTCGCCGCGCGCATAGTCAAAGCCTGCGGTCATAGCAGCGCTCTGGCCGAAGTTCCGCCGGAGCACCACGACGCGCAACTCGGGGATTTCCGCTTTCAGGGCCCTGAGGATCGTCAGGCCTTCATCGGTGCTCCCGTCGTCGATAAAGATCAGCTCAAATGTCCTGTCCAGCCGCCTCATTACCTCAAGCACGCCTTCAGCGAGAGCCTTGAGGTTCGGCGCCTCGTTAAAGATGGGAACGACTATCGAGATCTCCGGATCCGCCCCTTTTCTCACCGATATTGTCTCCTCGGGATTGCTTCGCCCGCAGCGATAAAACCTGTCTTCTTAAAACGTTATATTCTTTAAGGGATGTATAGTGAAAAAATGGATCTCTGTAAAGGGATAACCATACCAGCCAAGATTAAACAGAAAAAAATTCACGCCCGGAGCATGTCCTTTTCTGAGACGAATAACAATCATTTGTTCACTTCCCGCCCATGAAGGATGTACGCACCAGTCGTATCAGCCACGTGCTCAAGGCAGCAAAGGAGAAGAGCACGAAAAAGGGATCAACAACATAGTCCCACAGGTTTTGTGACTCCAGCAGGTTCAGGTCATAGCCCAGGATACAGGCCATCAGGACCGCTGCAAAGCGGTTCTTGATTAAAAAAAGCGCAATGGTTAGGATCGCCAGGGACACGAAAAGCCAGGAAAAGCCCCACCCAAAGGCATACGGGTCAAAGTCGCCAAGCCCGAGCGCCATCGGGTAGAGCGCAATCCCTGAGAAGAGGCCGAAAACCCAGGAAGCCATAGATGCCCGGCGGTCGAGCAGCCTGCTGCCCGAGGCATGCTCCCAGGCCTTGTTAAAAACGACTGCTATCAGGGGGAAGCTGAAGTTCGCCTGTATTCCGATCAGCCACCGCGCCAATGGAAGCCCTTCCAGAGGCACAAAGGCAATGATGCCGGACATGATTGCAAGGATCGCAGTCAACCGCCGCCCCTGGGGCGGCTTCTTCACCTTCCCTGTTGCCCATTGGGCTGCCAGCAGTGCAAGGAGCCAGGGAAAGAGAAAGGAAAAGGCAAAGCTTATCACCCCGAGGCCCCCTGCAGCTTGAGGTTGATCCACCCTTCATTGAACACCACATGTTTGATGCGCCTTCTGTTCCATGTGTACACGAGATGTATTCGTCCATGGCTATCCTGTATCATATAGGGATACGAGAATTCAGCCCCTTTGTCTTCCTCGATCCGAGCGATTCGCTGCCATGTTGCACCGTTATCGGATGAAAGGGCGAGTTGCAGATTCTCCCTGGCCCTGAGGCTCTCATTCAAGGCGAACAGGATCCTCCCATCCGATAGTCGGAGCGCATTGACGGCTGCATCGGGGTTCGGCAGCTCCAGGTGATGCGGTTCGGACCACGTGGCTCCCGCATCCCGGGTAGTTGCCATCCCTACAACCCTCTCATCGGAGCAACTCCGAAAAAAGGCCGCTGCACGGCTGGAATCGCGGGCAATGATTGAGGGCTGGATAAAACTGCAGCCACCCGCAATCCTTGTCTTTCGAACCTTGAATGCGCCGTCCTCTTCCCTGACCCACAGGATCTCCGAGAACTTCCCAAGGAATTCATGATAGATAGGTACGGCCAGGGAGCCGTCGCTCATCTGAAGGGGATTATTCCTGACGAGCTCGCTCACATTGAGAAACGGGCTCAGGGTGAGCCGTGTGCTTGGTGTCCAGTTCCTGCCGCCGTCATCGGATACCTTGAGATTGAGGGAGCTCCCTGACCAGCCTCCGACGGCGATGGTGACGTAGATGAGCCAGAGACGGTTCTGGGAATCGGTGAAAATCAGGGGATTGCCCAGCTTTTTCACGTATCGCCGCAGTTCCCTCGAGGCGGAATCCCTGTTCACCACTTCCCATGGCGCACTCCATGAGCCGGGTATCCCCGGATTGCGCACCGCGAGATATATCGCCGTATCCCTCGCTCCCTCCTTGGTGCCCCCGTACCAAGAGGCTGCGAGCCTTCCGTCTGCCATCTCACAGATGGAGGCCACATGGACCGTGCCGGCCCCATAATCCCTGCTGATAAACTCCTGGGTCATCCGTGGAAGGCCTTGATCGACAGGATCAAAGGACTGGTTTAAGTGAAATGTCGGTGGGGCTTGGTTTAAAGAGCAGAGCCACAGCCACCCAGGCACCGCATACAGGAGAAGTGTGATAAGTATGGCAATACGTACCGATCGTCTACTCATCCGCATTATCCTTTGGGCGTACCCGATAGTAGTGAATGGTGGATCGCAGGTCCGCCAGGGAATGGCTTTTAGCTGCCCTCTTCCAGTCATCGATGGTGGCATCCTCCCGGGCAAACCTGACCCAGGTGTGCCTGGAATACAAGGTCTTGAATTGACCGGCATGCTCGAAATGGATGCCCAGCCTCCTCGCCTGACCCTCAAATCCCCCCACGTCTCTTTCCCTCATAAAGACGAATCCATCAAGGCCATCGAGCGCCCGGTCGAATCGCTCTATGCCCCCGACCACCTGGATTGCGCTCCGTTTCAGACGTATGGAGAGCATGGATGGTTGCGAGCTATTGTAAGAGGCAACCGGAGCGCCGCCTACGATCTCCTCAATCCCCTCAGGCATGGCGTTTATTCCCAGGCTCGGATAGAGCCCTCCCATGGTGATGGCCAGCAAGACTGCCACGGCACTGGAAATGAGATGCGCATGGTAGGTCGTGAGGGTAACCAGGAAGATCAGCCCGACCATGAGCAGGCAGGCGATGGCCGCGGGCATCCCATGGCCGAACCACAGGAAGAACAGGCAGAGGGCAACACATACCCCCGAGATCAACGATACGGCGACAATCAACATGCTTGATCTCAAGGGCCTGCTGCCTTCTTCAAGCCAATATGCACACAGCACACATGCAGCGGGAATGACCGGGGTCATGTACCGGCCAAAGGTGTATATAAAGAAAAAGGGGATGACCCCCCCGAAAAACCAGATCGCAAGCCAGAGGCTTTCACGGCCGGAGCGATCCCGCATATGCTTCAGTACTGAGGCAAGCGCCGCTATCAACACGATTGACCATGGGAAAACCAGGGCCAATGCACCGCTCACAGTCGAAAGGATGTCGCCGAGGTCATGGAAGCCGAATTGCCTCGCTGCGATCTCCTGATCAAAGATCGCCAGGAAATCGGGCCAGAGGTATGCCATGGCCAAGGGCCAGGGAACGCACACAGCAAGCAGTACCACGAATGCCCCAGCCAGGTGTGGCCAGTATGATATCAGGAGGCGCCACCATCCGAATACGGACAACGCACCAATGGCAGCCACGGTGAAGAAGACAAATCCAACAGGCCCTTTCAGAAGAAACGAAAGCCCCAGAAAGAAGGCCGAGGCCAAAGCCCATCCCACATGTGCCGATTGCCCCCACCTGAGGGCAAAATACGCTGCCATGCACGTGAGAAAAGCCAGGGGAAGGTCCAGGATGGCCATGCGGCTTTCAACGGCAACCGCAACGGTTGCCAAGGTGATCATGCCAGCGAGCAGGCCGCTCCTTTTGAACAGGGCTCGATAAAGAAGGGAGGAACAGGCTGCCAGACCTGCACCGGCCAACACGCCCCAGATTCTTGCGGCGAACAGGTTGATCCCCAAGATGCGGTAGCTCACCATAATCGCCCAATAGAGGAGCGGCGGCTTCCTCAGGCGGGGTTCGCCGTTAACCCATGTGGTGATCCAATCACCCCGTTCAAGGGTTTCCATGGGCGTTCGCAGGGACAACCAGTATTCATCCTGGCCGGTGATGCTCGTCTCGGACCACACGCAGGGGAGCAGCAACAGAATGCCGGCCGCAAGAATGATAATGGCCTCGTGATTGCCAAGCCATCTCCACCATGAGCTGCCCATAACGGCTTTCATGGTCGCCTCGTTCCCTCCTGTATGATTCCTTTACGAGCTAGAGCATCTTCGAAAACAAGGGATATCTCTCGGCAAAAACTAAACAAGCACACGCATAATGTCAACGGGAAAGAGGGAAAGGGAAGGGCTGCACAGGGCGAGCTGACTGAAGCAGACGATCAAGACCATTGCTGGGTTGGCCCCGGGATTCCCGAGACCATCAACATTGCCTTGAAAGAAAACAGACTTATGTAGTATAAATTTTTTTAATCCCCTAACGCAGGAAAGAGGACGCTTAGATGATCTTGATTATCGATTTCGGCTCCCAGTACAATCAGCTCATCGCCAGGAGGGTGAGGGAACAGAACATATACTGTCAGATTGAGCCCCCGGACATCGAGCTATCCCGGATTCGATCGCTTTCGCCCCAGGGCGTAATCCTCTCGGGAGGACCGGCGAGCATCTATCAAAAGGGAAGCCCAAAGATCGACCCTCAGATCTTTAACCTCCGGATCCCCATTCTCGGCATCTGCTACGGCATGCAGTATATGATCGATAGCCTGGGCGGCAAGGTGGAGCCCTCTACCAAGAGGGAATACGGCCTCGCTACGCTGAGTATCCTGGAACACTCGGGCATCTTTTCCGGGGTTCCTGCTGAAACCGCCTGCTGGATGAGCCATGGTGATGTTACCGCAAAGCTGCCGGAGGGATTCGCCGTATCGGCCTCCACGGAAAACACAAGCATCGCCGCAGCCGAGAATCCCAAAAGGAGGCTCTACGCGCTCCAATTCCATCCTGAAGTTGCCCATACGCCGGAGGGCACGAGGATACTCCGCAACTTCCTGTTTCGCATATGCGGCTGCGCCAGGAACTGGACCATGAAATCCTTTATCGGAAGGGCAGTGGATGAGATCAGGGAAGAGGTCGGGGGAAACGGGGTAATCCTCGGCATCAGCGGAGGAGTGGATTCCTCGGTAACAGCCGCTCTGCTGAACAAGGCCATTGGCAGACAGCTTACCTGTATCTTCGTTGACAACGGGCTCCTGAGAAAGGGGGAGAGGCACCGGGTCAAGGGCTTATTCAAGGATTACCTGAAGCTGAACATGAGGATCGTCAATGCCGGAGGGAGGTTTCTCGAGCTTCTTCAAGGGGTCCTTGATCCCGAGAGGAAGAGAAAGGTTATAGGCAAGGCCTTTATCAAGGTCTTTGAAGAGGAGGCCCGAAGGCTTAAGGACGTGAAGTATCTGGCACAGGGTACCCTCTATCCGGATCTGATCGAGTCCAGGTCTACCTTTGGCGGCCCATCAGCGGTCATAAAATCCCACCACAATGTAGGAGGGCTCCCCAAGAAGATGAACCTCATGCTCATCGAACCCTTAAAACACCTGTTTAAGGACGAGGTAAGGCTGCTGGGCAAGGAACTCGGGCTTCCGGATGATATGGTATATCGCCATCCCTTCCCTGGGCCAGGGCTTGCAGTAAGGATTGTCGGCGAGGTAATCCCCAAACGGCTCTCCATGGTGAGAGAGGCGGACAGCATCCTGATCGAGGAGATAAAAAGAGGCGGTTATTACCGGAACTTGTGGCAATCCTTTGCGATCCTGCTGCCGCTCAAAACAGTGGGCATTATGGGGGATAAGAGAACCTACGAACATATCGTGGTCATCAGGGCGGTCACCAGCCTTGATGCGATGACCGCTGACTGGGCCAGGATCTCAAACCCCTTGCTGGCCAGGATCTCAAACCGTATTATCAACGAGGTAAAGGGCGTGAACAGGGTCGTCTACGATATCAGCTCAAAACCGCCCAGCACCATCGAATGGGAGTAAGGCCGAACAGTGATAGCGATCATTGATTATCAGGCGGGAAACCTCACCAGCGTGGCGAGGGCTCTCGGCCATCTCGGATTTCAATCTCAGGTTACCCGTGAGGCAGAGCAAATCGTCCAGGCCGATCGGGTTATTCTGCCCGGTGTAGGATCCGCAGGTCAGGCCATGCTCGATCTAAAGCGAAGGGGAATAGATAAGGCCCTGCATGAGGTCTATGCATCCGGCAAGCCGCTCCTGGGTATCTGCTTAGGCAGCCAGGTCATTTTGCAGCAGAGCGAAGAAAATAATACCTCCTGTCTCGGGTTGCTCTATGGAAAGGTTAGCCGTTTCCCCACCCCACTGCTCACGGATCATGGGGATATCCTCAAGGTTCCCCACATGGGCTGGAACC
Source organism: uncultured Desulfobacteraceae bacterium (assembly GCA_964412045.1). Classification (GTDB taxonomy): domain Bacteria; phylum Desulfobacterota; class DSM-4660; order Desulfatiglandales; family B25-G16; genus B25-G16. Next base: position 14,744 of record CAYPNL010000143.1, on the reverse strand, counting down.
GGGTGCGCTTGATAAAAGAGCATCCGGTTTTCAGGGGTATCACACCGGAGGACGAGTTCTACTTCGTCCACAGCTATTTTCCGGTTCCCGACTCAGAGGATTCGATCATCGGGATCACCGAGCATGGTATCTCCTTTGCAAGCATAGTTGGCGAGAGGAACCTTGTCGCGGTTCAGTTTCATCCGGAGAAGAGCGGGCCTAGCGGCTTAACCGTCCTTAAAAACTTCTGTCAATGGGATGTATAGAAAGGACGCGGCAACAAGGCCTATGAAAGAAGAACGACTCCCTGCTGAGAGATCGAGTGTCTCCCTTGCATCGAGAGGCTTTTCATAGCATAGTGTGGAAAAAAGGCCACACAAAATTGAAAAGGAGATTACCATGGGAACGTTGTTCGGAACAGATGGGGTGAGGGGCGTTGCAAATGAATACCCCATGACCGCAGAGATGGCTCTCAAGATTGGAAGGGCCACCGCTCACCTCTTTAAACGAAAAGGGCACACGCCCCTCATCATTATCGGGAAGGATACCCGTGTTTCAGGATACATGCTTGAGAATGCATTGGTAGCAGGGATCTGTTCTATGGGGGTAAACGCACTTCTGGTAGGGCCTTTGCCCACACCAGGCATTGCCTTTGCGACAACCAGCATGAGGGCTGACGCAGGCATTGTCATCTCTGCCTCCCACAATCCCTTTCAGGACAACGGCATTAAATTATTCTCCAGCGACGGCTTTAAGCTGCCTGATGAAAAGGAGATCGAGATCGAAGATCTCGTGCTCTCAAACAACATGGACGGCATGCATCCCTCTCCCAATGAACTGGGCAAGGCCTATCGTATCGACGATGTGAAGGGTCGCTACATCGTATTTCTCAAGGGCGCCTTTCCCAAGGACTGTACCCTGGAGGGCACCAAGATAGTCCTCGATTGCGCCCACGGGGCAACCTACAAGGTGGCGCCTGAGACCTTCTTCGAGTTGGGGGCAGAGGTGGCCACGCTCTTTGATGATCCCAACGGGGAGAATATCAATGATAACTGCGGCTCCCAGCACCCTGAGGCCCTTGCCGAGGAGGTTGTCAAACAGGAGGCTGATGTTGGATTTGCTTTTGATGGAGATGGTGACCGATGTATCGCCGTTGATGAGAAGGGATCGGCCCTCACAGGTGATCAGATCATGGCTATCTGTGCCAGAGAAATGAAAAAAGAAGGGACCCTGGCAAACAATCTGGTGGTAACTACCGTGATGAGCAACATCGGTTTCGGCATCGCTTTAAGAGAGTTCGGAATCAACTGCCTCACCACCAAAGTGGGCGACCGGTATGTGCTGGAGGAGATGAAGGCAAAAGGGGCCTCAATCGGCGGTGAGGACTCCGGTCATATCATCTTCCTGGACCACCACACGACAGGTGACGGCATCATCACCGCCCTGCAGGTGCTCACGGCTATAAAAAGGACCGGAAAACCCCTCTCGGAGCTTGGCCGGGTAATGAAGGTCTACCCCCAAAAGCTCATCAATGTGGATGTGAAGAGCAAGCCGGATCTCTCTACCGTTCCCGATATTGCCCAGATCATCGCCGATGTAGAGGCACAACTTGGCGACTCAGGAAGGGTCTTGGTCCGTTATTCAGGCACCCAGAACATGTGCCGGGTCATGGTAGAGGGACCTACACACGAGCAAACGGAGCAGTACTGCAGGCAAATTTCCCAGGTAATCATGGGGAAAATCGGTTAGCACATGAACGTCACACCACGTTCACGGTTTTATACGAAATGACACTTTCGCTGAAAGCGTGAGGCTTTCCTTCAGATCCAGGATTTGTTGGAGTACTGGAGTGTTGGAGTAAGGGTTTCATATTGAATATCCGCTACGATCTTTTCCAGTGCTCCAATTATCCCATACTCCATCGCTCCGTGAGAAGGAAAGAATATGACCGTCAGGGGCATCATCTATGACTACACGTAGAGATCACGTTTTTATAGTAAGTGAGCCAGGAAATACATAGGGATTGGAGGAAAAAGATCATGCCCTTCAAGGCTATCGTGACCAGGGATTTCGATCACATGAGCCACGTCGCCTCTCGTATCGTGGTGGAAGGCATAAAGAGCACCCTCATCGAAAAGGATGCCTTTGTGCTGGGGCTGGCAACCGGCAACACGCCGACCGGGCTTTACAAATACCTCGCACAGGCGGGGAATGAAGGTGAGTTCGACTGCTCCCGGATCGTGAGCTTCAACCTGGATGAATACATAGGGCTGCCCGGGGAAAACGCCCAGCAGCGTACCCTGCATCCTGAGAGCTACAGCTTCTTTATGGTGCAGGAGCTCTTCGGACTGCTTGAGGTGAAATTCAGAGAGACGAATGTACCCTGGGGAACGCTCGTAGACCAAGACCGTCTTCTGGCAGAACTCAACTCCCATCCCCAGGACTGGAATGAACAGGGAGCAGATAAGGGAAAGGCTATACTCATAAAGGAAAACACACAAGCAGAGTATCTCTCCTGGATTCGAAGGGAGATAGTGGATGCTTACGGGAACAAAATCTCAAGCCTGGGAGGTATCGACCTTCAGGTAGTGGGGGTAGGGGGACGCGGTCATGTGGCCTTTCATGAATCAGGCATCCCTTTTGAGGGAAGCAGCATGCTTCTGGTAAAGCTCGATGAGAACACGGTCGAAAATGCCGTGAAGGATGGACACTTTGCACGCAAAGAGCAGAGCCCTCAGTATGCAGTTTCCATGGGGGTTGAGCTGGTGTACCGTGCACGAACGGTGCTTTTACTGGCGAACGGCGAGCGCAAGGTAGAGCCGGTAGCGGAATCCCTCCTCAATGAACCTTCGCCGCTCGTGCCCATATCCTACGGACAGATATTCTCTCAACAAGGCGGGACCATGATCTATGTGATCGATAAGGCTGCCGGCAAAAAAGTCCTCGACAACCGTGAAGCCATTTCAGCGCGGGGGATCGAGATCGAGGATATGAGCGGATAGCAGGGCAGCCCACCTTTGATCAGAGGAATCGCCATTCCTTGGGATGACATTCATGGTATTCGATAAGATAAAAGGCTTTTTGAAGCGGCGGCATCTGCATATCCCCAAGATCTACCTCGCCAAGAGCGTTCATGACGTCGAAGTGGGTGCCGTCATCTTCCTCCCCGTGTACACGTGCCGATTGAACTGTGGGCTCACAGGCATCATAACCTACAAAAAGGGGGCAGCCGCTGCCAAAACCATTTCTCTCGAAAGGATAGAATCCGTAGTGCTCCATATGAGGAGCTTTGCCCTGCAGAAGCTGAAAGGGTCGCCGGGAAAGAATTCTATCCGGGAACTGAGGGATCACCTCCTCTCTCTTAAATCCCCTGCTTCCCTTTTGGCCCTGTTTAAGGGCAAATCCCTTAGGGAGAAGCTCGAGGATGTCTCCCCTATACTCGGCGCCTTGATCCTCGAGGTGCAAGATCAATGCAGTCGACGCGGGGCATTCCTGTCTCCCGAGGAAAACGAGGTCGTCATCAACAGGATAACACAGCTCAAGGATCTGCAATGGTGCATTACCGATGAGATACTCAAGAACCTGGAGAGGATAGAAGCCCTCTCCGGCTCGAGCACACAAGAGATCGGCTTTCCCGTATTTCGCCGGCTGAAACATATCAACACGCTCCTCAATAACCTCGATCGGTTGGAGGTACGGGGAAGAGACTCGGCAGGGATTTCGGTCATCACTGTACTCGAGAAAGAGGAGTACGAAACGTTCGCAGGAAACCTCGAGAAACAAGATCTCCTCGACGAATTTCATGCTCGTCAACAAGGGGGCCTGCTCCTCAATAGGGACATAACCGTCCGTCACGGCAATGGGACCGTGTCCATCGCCGTTACTTACAAGATCGCCGAACAAATTGGGCGTCTAGGGGACAATGTCCGCTACCTCAGAGCACAGATCCATGACGACAAAATTTTTCAGCTCCTCCTCGCCTGCCCCAACAGCAGCCAGAGCATACTTGCGCACACGAGATGGGCCTCGGTGGGGGAGATAAGCGAAGCCAACTGCCACCCCGTCGACAATATCCTCGAGCTCGATGGAAACGGGTATTCCTGCAGGAATTCTGCAGGGATTATTCACGTGTGCCTCAACGGAGATATCGATAACTATGAGACCTTAAAAGAGAGGTTTGAAAGCACCACAGGCCGTTCTATACCAAGCCGGATCACCACGGACACCAAGATCATACCGCTATCCATAGAGAGCTATTGCCGCAGCGGCTTCTCTATCGAAGAATCATTCAGGTTGGCGGTTAATGACTTTACGGGCTCTCATGCCATAGCCATGCACACAGATCTGGCGCCGGGCAAACTATTTCTCGCGGTGAAGGGAAGCGGACAGTCCCTCTATGTTGGCTTAGGCGAGGAGCACTACATAACCGCCTCAGAGATCTACGGTCTCGTGGAGGAGACCTCCCGATACATAAAGCTGCAAGGGGAAAGGGAATCAGATGGCCCGGGCGGAAAAAAGGGGGGGCAGATCGTTATTCTGGACCAGGATTCAGAGGGTGAGTTCAATGGAATCAAGACGCTCCGCTATAACGGAGAGCCCTTCTCTCTCACCCGGGAAAGCATACGCCACACCGAGATTACCTCCAGGGATATTGACCGACAAAGCTTTCCCCACTATTTCCTGAAAGAGATCTCTGAATCCCCTGAATCGGTTGAAAAGACAATTCGGAACGGATGGAGCATCGTTAAGAAAAACAGCGGTTCCCATCCCTTGCTGCTCTTGGGGGAGGATGTCTTCACTCCTTCCTTACAGGATGCCTTCCGGCACAACCGGATACGAAGGATCCTGTTCATTGGACAGGGGACGGCTGGAATCGCCGCTTGTGGATGTGCGGAGCTGCTCAAGGTCTATCTTACGGATAGCGCCATTCATATAGCGCCGCTCAAGGCATCCGAGTTCAGCGGATATCTCGGACAGAAGGATCTCACCGACACCCTGCTGGTTGCCATCACCCAATCCGGCACAACCACGGATACCAATATGGCCGTCGACATGGCACGAAATCGCGGCGCCCACACCATAGCCATCGTCAACAGGCGTGATTCGGACGTCACCTTCAAGGCCGACGGCGTCCTGTATACGAGTACCGGCAGAGACATTGAGATGTCCGTCGCCTCTACTAAGGCCTATTATTCACAGATTGCAGCCGGGGGCGTGCTTGGGCTCGCCCTGGCGCACCTACTGGGAATGAGGGATGACGATTTCATACTCGGAGAGGTTCAAAGGCTCATGCGCATTCCCTCGCTCATGAGAAAGGTGCTCGAACAGGAAGAGGAAATTGCCCGTTCCGCAACGACCTTCGCACCCACCAAGAACTATTGGGCGGTTGTGGGCAGCGGCTATAACAAGATAAGCGCGGATGAGATCAGGATAAAGCTGAGCGAACTCTGCTATAAGACCATCTCCTCTGACATGGTGGAGGATAAGAAGCACATCGATCTCTCCTCCGAGCCCCTCATCGTGGTATGCGCAGCCGGGAACAAGGGCGACGTGATCAATGATATTATTAAGGATACTGCGATATTCAAGGCCCACAATGCCGCCACCATCGTGATCGCCACAGAGGGTGAAGACGGGTTCAGGAGGTATGCGGACTCGCTGATCTATGTGCCTGAGATCGAAGAACGCTTCTCTCCCATCCTGACCACGATGGCAGGCCATCTTTGGGGCTATCACGCTGCTAAGGCACTGCATGACGAATCTCGTTTTCTCTTCGACTTTCGGAAGGAGATCAATGACTACCTGTCCGAGTCGTTCAACAAGGGCATTGATATATATCACATTGTGTTGGACCGCATCCTTCAGGAGAAAACGGCCAAGTTCTTCTCGCAATTCAAACAGAGGTTGCATGAAAAGCGATACGCTGCTGCCATGGCCCCTACCACAGCTTCTGACCTCACCTTGCTGCTTAAGTACCTTGCTGGGCGGCTCCCTACGTCGGATTTTGAGCTGGATTTCGGCACCAGCGGTACAGCACCCAACATGTTTGCAGCCTTTTTTACCTGCATGAGCGAGGCCGTCAATGATCTTGCCAGACCCATCGATGCGATACGTCATCAGGCCAAAACAGTAACCGTAGGCACCAGCAGGATATGGGCGCCGGTTCAAGGGATTCTATTCGATAGCCTTACGGTCAGCGGCTTCGATACGGGCAACCTCACCAATAAGAACGTGCTGGTGCTCACCCATCTCCAGGAGATTATCGAAGAGGTTAAGGGCGAGACATTGTATGAAATAAGCGGCCTCGCCTATACCGGAGAGCCTCTGGATGACTCAAAGATCAAGCTGATACAAAAAAGGGGGACATCGTTGGGAATTATCTCCCGCATCGAAGGGCAACAGGAGCTCAAGGGAACCAAGAGGATTATCGTCAAGAGTGGCAATGTCTTTATCGGGAAGGGGAGGGTTGATGATAGGAGCATCGTTATCATACCACTCATAAAAAAAGGGCCTCATGTCGACCACCTCATGTTGTTGGAGGTAGGTTTTAAGAAAAATATAGAGCTGCGGAAAAAGGTAAGGGCCCTCGGCGAGAAATACACCCACATCAAAAATATCGTTGAGGAGATGGGCCTGCCCTGGACCGATGAGCTCCTTGATCTTCCCACCATCGAGGATCTGTTCGGAAGATCGGCCGAAAAGATAGCGGAATTTATAGTATCGCGCTCCTCCGGCGATGCCTCCCTCGATAAGGGATAACGAAAGAATTCACGCCCAGAGGATGCGGCCTCGTTTGGAGCTCCCAAAAAAGCCGAATGTCTGTCCCCAGGTACCCGGGGGAGTGCTGGAGGATGTGATTTTCTGAGATGAATTAACGGGCGACCAATGTCACGAGAGACAGAGAAAATCTATCGAGCCATCCGTGCTCAGATCGATGCCATAGAAAGCTACTCCCTGGAGTTTATCTTCTCACCTGCACGATCTCCGTATCTGGATGTGAACTCAATCTCCAAATCCTTTCAAAAGGAATGGGATGCCCTTGAACCCCTGCTCGAACAAAAAGGCTCTGCGAAAGAGCTGGCCTCGCTTCTTTTTCCCGATACACCATCAGACCTTGCGATCGTCCCCCGCCTGCACAATATCTTCCTCAGCGCTCATCCTCATCTCACAATATCCTTGGATATTTGCGTTGCTGGGATATTGCAAGAGGCCTCGGGAAAATTCAGGAGCCAGGTTTCCCCGCAATTGTTCATCGAGCTCTTGAACCACTACAATCTGAGAAGCCCGGAGTTCTTGATTGCTATCAATCCTATTCTCCAAATCATCTCGGATCGAGGACAGGCTTTTAGCCATGTGATCAAATCGATTGCCGGCGAGGTCTTAGTCAACAACTACGAGAGCGAGGCCCTGTTTATCTTTATCTCATGTGCCGGCCACCTCACCGAGGAGGAAAAGCAGATCCTTTTCCAAAGTCTTACCGCCTTTCAAAAGATCTATCGAAAGCTCCTGGAGTTACATGTCGGGATCCCGGAAAAGGATCTCATAAGCCTGAAATGGTTCGGGATTGCCTACGACGAATTACGGAGCAAGAGGGAATACAGGGACAGCCTGTCAAATCTGGTGAGACGATTCATCGGTTTTCTGAAAGAAAAGGACAAAGAACAAGCAATCCCGGTGGGGCGCTTTCTTGTCCTGCGCTTCAACAACGAAGATATCCTCAGGATTGTTCGCTATGAAATAGAAAAGGACCCCGCCCTATCATCGGAAGCGCCCATGACAAAGTTCATCTATCGCCAGACCTATAAGATCATGCAGGAGTTCCGCCGCCATTACATACCCGGTGAAGTTGACAAGGTCGTAACCCGGTCTCTCTCTGAAACCGAGCAGCACGCCATCGATACCATGCGCCTCGTCAGCGAAGGAAGGACACCGGCGTCCATGGTTATCAAAGGGCAACTGCAACGCTCCCGTTCCGCTGAAGACTATGTTATCCTTCCCGAATTCATGGAAAACCTCCATACATTCAATCTCCAAGCCCTCTTTGAGCTCTACGTGATTCCTCCTCTTTCCCAGCGCATATTCAATATCCTTGCAGCTATCGGCGATACGATGGAACTGGGCCGTGACGAGCTCTTCCAATTCATACTCTATCTGGAAAATATTCTTTTCTTTCTCCAAGAACTGGAGGAATCGGGCATTGAGGTACGGCAAGATCCCACCTATGGACTCATCAAGAATCCCTACCAGCTTCATTCCTTGAGTATGATCAGGGAAGGAACCTATTTCTCTTCAACCGGGTTGTGGTATCAAAATACCATACCCCCCAGCATCATACGGTGTATCAGCCCCAACGCACTCCCTAACTGTATAGGGGTGCGGGATCGCCACATATTCTCCCAGATCTCTCTCGTAACCGGAGGGTTCAGGGGAACCCCCTTCGATCTGGACAGCACCAACAGGTATGACTGGGATGAAGAACCTGAAAACTGTTTATTCAGGCCCGGATATTTCCAGATTGTTATTCCTCAACCCCTTCAAGAACGGTGGGAAGTCACACAAGCCATGCAAAAGGCTGCCCTTAAAGGACTGATCCAAAAAAAGCAATGGAGCTGAGGGCACGATGCTGCCGGCTGAAGTCGGCAGTGTGGCGGAGGAATGGAGTAGTGGAGAATTGGACTAATGGAGTAATGGGATAGAATCTGAGAAAGGGTTTTGGAAGTCAGGACAGCCTATCAGCACCATCTTTAATGGAGCTTCTGTGGAGCGTATCAGCTACAATGTTTTGCAATACTCCAATACTCCAATTCTCCATTGCTCCATGTGAAAGAAAGAACCATGATCTGCAGAGCTGGGGTCTCTAACTGCGGCCAGAGGACGTGATTTTTTGAGATGAATAAAGCTTGACATACGCTGACCTTTTTATTAATGAACTGGTAGATAAGACATAAAGATAGCAATACAATGGCGTATTGCGCAAAGAGACAAAGAAGTCCACAGCATCTCAGGGGTGAGATGTGTGGATTTTTTTTGGCTCCGTGAGACGTTGCTGTTGTATATGGGCCTTACATCCCGCAATGATAGCATCGTGAGAAAAGCGAGCATGTAGTTGTTCACATAGTACCGAAACCTTAGCGATTCATATGAGAAAGGAGCAACAATGAAAGAAAAGCAAAATCCCTTCAGTATCGCTCAGAAACAACTAGATGATGCTGCTGCAAAACTCGGCCTTGACAAGGCCACCCACGAACTCCTCCGCTGGCCTATGCAGGAACTGAAGGTCACCATCCCTGTCAAGATGGATGACGGCTCAACAAAGATCTTCCATGCCTTTCGTATTCAATACAATACCGCACGGGGCCCTGCCAAGGGGGGTATACGCTGGCACCCGGATGAGACGATAGATACGGTACGCGCTCTTGCAGCATGGATGACATGGAAGACCTCGGTGGTCGACATCCCTTTAGGCGGCGGCAAGGGGGGGATAATCTGCAATCCCAAGGAATTGTCCGAGACCGAAAAGGAACGACTAGCTCGTGCTTACATTCGGGCTATCGCGAGATCTATCGGCGTCACCAAGGATGTTCCTGCTCCTGATGTTTATACCACCCCGCAAATCATGGCATGGATGATGGATGAATATGAAGTGATCATGGGTGAAAAACATCCTGGTGTGATTACAGGAAAACCTATACCCTTGGGTGGGTCCCAGGGGCGTAGTGATGCCACGGCTCGGGGCGGGATCTATGTAGCCCAGGAAGCAGCCATCGCTTACGGTATAGATCTCAAGGGACAAAGTATGGCGGTTCAGGGTTTTGGCAATTCTGGGCAAAATGCTGCCTTGCTCGGAGAAAAAATTCTCGGTCTCAAGCTAGTGGCTGCTTCGGATTCCAAAGGAGGCATATACAACGCCAATGGTATAGACGTGGAGGCGCTTATTGAACACAAGATGAAGAATAACAAAGTCAGTGGATTTCCCCAGGCTGAAGAGATTAGCAATGAACAGCTACTCGAGCTCGAGGTTGGAGTTCTTTTTCCTGCCGCCTTGGAAAACGTGATTGTGAAAGAAAATGCTCCCAGGCTGCAGTGTAAAATCAGCTGTGAATTGGCCAACGGGCCCACAACGCCGGAAGCCGATGATATCTTGTTTGATAAGGGAATAATTGTATTGCCCGATTTTCTGGCCAATGCTGGAGGCGTTACGGTCTCCTACTTGGAGCAGGTCCAAAACACCTATAACCTTTACTGGGAGATAGAAGAAATCCACTGGAGGCTGAAAGAAAAGATGACCCGTGCCTTTAAAAGTGTTTATGAAATGAGTCAAAACGAAAAGATCAATATGCGCCAGGCTGCCTACCTCGTGTCTGTCGCCAGGGTGGCCGAGGCCTGCAAGCTTCGCGGTTGGGTCTAGTGCAGGAATCTGACTCGCTCACGAAAAACATGCCGTTTGAAATGGAATCAAAGGTTATAAAAAGCGGAATACCTGCCCTGGACCAAATCCTAAAAGGGCTTCGTCTTGGGGATAATGTGGTGTGGCAGGTAGACAATCTTGAGGACTACGTATATTTTGTGCAGCCTTTTGCTGACCAGGCGATCCGTGAAAGCGGAAACTGCGTGTATCTGCGGTTTGCGCCTCATCGACCTATCATTGAATCTCGTCCCGGCCTTATTATCAAGGAGGTAAATCCGGGGAACGGTTTCGACTTCTTCAGCACCGAGGTACACCAGGTGATTGAGGAGTGGGGCGGGATGAAGTTTTTCGTGCTCGATAGCTTGTCGGCCCTTGTAGAAGAATGGGCAACCGATGAGCTGCTGGCTAATTTCTTCCAGATTACCTGCCCGTTCCTGCGTGAGTTGGATACCGTTGCTTATTTTGCACTAACCCGGGGCCATCATGCCAACAGTACGGTTGCCAGGATACGGGACACCACACAGGTTCTTATCGATGTGTACCGGATTAAGGGTAAGATGTACGTACACCCTTTGAAGGTCTGGGACCGCTACTCCCCTCAGATGTTCCTTCCCCATGAAGTTGCTGAACAAAAGTGGCAGCCGGTCTTCCAGAGCGGTGAGGCCGCTACCCTATCAGCAACGGCACGCAAACATCCCCTCAGAACCGATGAAAGCTCCATTGCCCCGTGGGACAGCGTCTACAACAAGCTTCTGCAATATCGAGAAACAAACGGAGGCGTTCGCAAGATAACACCCGAGATTCTCGCGCTGAAACAAGAATTCTCACGAATGTTGATCGGGAATCATCCAGAGATTACGAGGCTTGCAGATTCCTATTTTACCATGGAAGATCTTTTCTGCATCAGGGATCGTCTGATCGGATCCGGGAGGATCGGGGGCAAGGCTGCTGGGATGGTATTGGCCAGACGCATTCTTCTGGAAAAGGGAGAAGAGATGGATTTCTCTCAGCTGCTTGAAAACCATGACTCATTCTATATCGGCTCTGATGTATTTTTCACGTTTCTCGTCGATAACAACCTGTTCAGGCTTCGCCTAAAGCTATCCAGGGATTCTCAGTTGTCACATGAAGAATTTGAAGACGTGGAACAGAGCTTTCTTGCCGGCAGGTTTTCCTCGGACATCATGGATCAATTCCGTAATATGCTGGACTACTTCGGCCAGGCCCCCATTATCGTGAGATCGAGCAGCCTGCTGGAAGACAGCTTCGGGAACTCGTTTGCCGGAAAATATCGAAGCGAATTTTGCGTCAACCAGGGCAGTCCCGATGAAAGATTGGAGGCCTTTCTACGTGCAGTAAAACTTGTATATGCAAGCACCTTGAGCCCTGATGCCCTTTCCTATCGGCGCAAGCGAGGGCTGGGTGAGAGCGACGAGCAGATGGCCATCCTGGTTCAACGGGTATCAGGAATTCTTTATAGGCATTATTTTTTCCCGAGCCTTGCAGGTGTGGCGTTTTCACGAAACCTCTATGCATGGACCGACCGTATCGATCCGAACAGAGGTCTTATACGCCTTGTATTCGGCTTGGGAACCCGCGCAGTAAACCGTGTAGGGGGCGACTACCCGAGAATGGTTGCGATTAGCCATCCCCGGCTCAGGCCAGAGGTAGGGATGGAAATTGCCAAGTATTCTCAGTATGAAATAGACCTCCTTGATCTTGAGAAAAATCAATTCGTCACATTGCCTGCTACAGAGGTCATATCCAATGATGAATACCCGAATCTCCAGCTGCTTGTGTCAATAATGAAAGACGAATACCTCCATGATCCTTACGGCAGGATCCGTCCGGATTCCGGAGAGAAACTCATACTCACCTTTAACAAGCTTATCAGCGACACGGATTTCGCTACAATCATCGGAGCTATGCTGCAGATCCTGGACAAGGCATACAACCATGCGGTAGACACGGAGTTTACTGCTTTTGTGGACACGAACGGGAGCGTCAAAGTAAATTTACTCCAATGCAGACCTTTATGGCTTCCGGGATTATCAGGTCCCTTAAAGGTCCCCCACAATATCCCCAGAGAGCGCACCCTTTTCAAGGCCGTAAGGGTTATCAGCGGCGGGGCAGTAAGCAAGATCCAGTATATTATCTACATAGATCCCCGACGGTATGCGGAGATGTCATCTGTAGAGCTCAAGAGATCGGTCGGCAGGATAGTAGGGCAGCTCAACAGGCATCCGCACCTTGTGGCAGGAAGATTCCTCATGATGGGTCCGGGCAGATGGGGAAGCAGCAACATCGACTTAGGGGTAACCGTTAGCTATGCAGATATTGACAACACAGCGGTTCTTGTTGAAATCGCCCGCGAAGACTCCGGTCATGTACCTGAAGTATCTTACGGCACCCATTTCTTTCAGGATCTCGTCGAGGCCAAGATAATTTACTTACCGGTATACCCGGATGACCCAGAGACCTGGTTCAACGATGCATTTTTTCAGTCCGCCCATAATAGCTTGACCGATTTACTGCCGGGAACAGGACAATTTGAGGATATAGTGCACGTCATTCACATGCCTCAAACAACCAATGGGGTCTATGCACAGGTTGTGGCGGACCCTCAGGCACACCGTGCTCTCTGTTTCTTGGAATAGGTAGGCCTCTCCGGGGCCCCTACGGGATCTCGGCGTAGTCTAGCTTTCTCCTCCCTTCTAGCAAGGCGAGAAGCAAGCCTTCTTCTCGGCATCGTCCTTCATGAGGGCATTTCATGCGAGTATTCTCAAAATAGCTGAGCGGCGCAAGACAATGAAATACAACAGCGTCTACACTATGTCTGGCCCCTTCCAGTTCTCCTCTTGCCGAATAGAGATTCCTGTCGTAGTTGACCATCTTGCGCATTCGTAAGATTTCTGTCGCTAACTCTAGATCGGGGCAATCATCGAATCTGGGACACGCGATGCAATGCTCATAGAACCTAAGCGGCGTTTGGCATCGGAATTCGCTGACATGAATTGTATCCAGTTTTCTGCTGTTCACGGCCGTCTCCTTTCCCCCTGACTCTTTGGATTTCCCGAGTTCCATGGGGGTCTTCTCAAACCCCTAGGCAGTGCCTATGAGCCATTCGGTTGTTTTGTCTTCAAGGGCCTTATAGCCAAACGCTACGCAGGCTGTTTTGCACGAGCCGCATCCTATGCATTTATCGGTATCCAGATAAATAGCTGCTCCGTGCTCCTCAATAGCATGGACGGCGCACACCCTGAGAGCATAGCAATCTTTGCAGTTGTGTTTGCAGATAATATTGAGCATCGTAATCTCCTTGCCTTCAAAAGATTATCCTAAAATCTTCTCTATCTCTTCACGGTCTGATTCCATAACATAGGGAATCCCGGATACATCTGCCGCATCTCTGGTCAACGCAACCAAATCATTGCGATCAATATACCGAAGGGCGAATTTCCTGGCGCCGGCCATAAATTGCTGCAAACCCTGCCGGAGGCGGTCAAGGTATGAGAACATGCCGATGGCTCCCGGTGGAAGCGTGGCAAAATCCTTTCCGAATCGCTCTCTGAGCTGTGCACCAACCGCAAAAAGCCTCACATATCCTTCTTCAAGACTTTCTCCTTTTAGGCTGGTCTTTTCTATCATTAATCTGCCGTGGGTCTTTCCCACCATGGCAGCGGTCATTATAGAGCGGCCCATGCAAACGGCCTTGATATAGGGTGCGGCAAGGGCAAAAGCCTTAAAGACATGATCTTCCAATGATAAACCGCCGGCAATCGCAATCGGAGGAATGTAGGCGCCTTTTTCCCTCAGGCGTTCGCACATCCGAAAGGTGAGGCTCTCCAGCTGGACCGTCGGTATACCCCATTCATTCATCATTCTCCACGGGCTCATACCCGTTCCGCCGCCCGCACCGTCGATCGTCAACAAGTCTATCCTCGCATCGGAAGAGTATTTTAGAGCACGGGCCAGATCAACAGGCCGATACGCACCGGTCTTTAGGGTTACATACTTCGCGCCCTTACTTCGCAGGTGCTCCACGGCCCAGTGAAAAGAATCCTCATCCACCATGCCCAGCCTTGAGTGTCGTTCGAATTCAGAGATCCCCCCTGCTCTAAATGCACCCTGGACAGCCGGATTTGTGGGATCAGGAAGCACAATGTAGCCTCGCTCTTTGAGCTGCAAGGCCCTTTCGAGGCTGGGCAATTTAACCTCGCCACCGATATCTTTTGCCCCTTGTCCCCACTTGATCTCACATATCTCCACGCCCAGCTTCTCGATCACGTATTCAGGCACCCCAAGCTTGGTGTCTTCAACATTGGCTTGAACTATGACCCCGCCTTTCCCGTCGTAC
>CAYPNL010000142.1:0-4980 GCA_964412045.1 uncultured Desulfobacteraceae bacterium | reverse complement strand
GCCCCGGACCACGATCCGGGGTTCGCCGGAATGACGAAAGAGGCAGATTTCAGACTTTTTACGAGTTTGTCAATATTGCCTCTGAATTTTTCCCAAGTTTCAAGTTTCAATTTTCAAGTTTCAGAATAGGGAGATTCAATGGATGAGGAAATCAGGATAGGCGCCTTTATTTGTGATTGTGGTACGAACATAGCGGGTATCGTGAATGTGCCCGAGGTCGTCGAGTATGCCCGGGGATTACCACACGTGGTCCTAGCCGATGAGGGAAAATGGTCCTGCTCCGTGGATTATCTCGCCACTATGAAGGAGCTGATCAGGGAACATACGATCAACAGGGTTGTCATCGCATCATGTACGCCGAGGACCCATGAGCCCCTTTTCAGGAGGACGGTCAAGGAAGCCGGATTGAATCCTTACTTGCTTGAGTTTGTCAGCATACGGGAACAGTCCTCCTGGGTTCATCGGGATGACCCTAAAAGAGCTACTGACAAGGCCAAGGATCTCGTCAAGATGGGGATTGCCAAGGCAGCGCTTCTCGAGGAGGGCCAGGAGATACGGCTCCCTGTGAGCACGGACTGCCTGATCATCGGTGGCGGCATGGCTGGGATGAGCGCCGCACTGCACATCGCCGACCAGGGATTTCACGCGCTGATCGTGGAGAAGGAACCCAAGCTCGGCGGCCTTCTCAACGGGATAGCGGCCGTTTCTTACGATCATGAAACGGTCCAGGCCGATAATATCGTGAAATCCACGGTCGCCCGTGTTGAGTCTCACCCCAACATAACCGTATATACGAACGCCAAGATTGATGCCGTGAAAGGCTACATCGGCAATTATACGGTTTCGATAACAGCAGATGGGGCACGGGAGGAGTTCGATGTCTCAACCATTATTGTGGCTACCGGGATGAAGGAGATCGAACCTGTCGGGCAATTCAACTACGGAAGCGACCCGCGGGTGGTCACCCAACTTCAACTTGAGGGAATGCTGAAAGAATGGAATGAGGAATGCGGAAATCGCAAACCTGCCCGCCATGCGAGTCCGCAAGGCGAGGCAGGCGGGTCGCAAATCGCAAATCAAAAATCGCAAATCAAAAATAATGATGTCGTGATCATCAACTGCGTCAACTCGAAAAATGAATCCCGCGGTTGTTGTGCAATCGGTTGCCGCATATCAGTCAAGAACGCCTTGGCCCTCAAGGCCTGCAAGGATGATGTCCGCGTCCATATCCTCTACCGGGATCTCAGCATGGTACGGGAGGAGGGATCGAGCCTGGAGGCGGCGAAAAAGGCCGGCGTTCAATTCATACGGTTCCCGGACGACCGGTACCCCGAGGTGCGGGAGGAGGGTGGCAACCTGTCAGTGCACGTATATGACCTGCTCCTTGGCAAGGATCTTGCCATTCCAGCAGACCTGATCGTGCTTACTACCGGTTTTAAGGGCAATGACACCGTTGATGAGATCAAGGGCCATCTCAAGGTCTCTTCGAATCCCGATGGATTCTTCCAGGAGGCCCATATAAAACTCGGGCCATTGGAGTTCCCTTCCGACGGTATCGCCCTATGTGGCTGCGCGCGGTCCCCAAAGAGCCTTAAGGAGGTCATGGAAGAGGGTGCAGGAGCTGCCATGAGGGTATCGATTCCCATGAAACGGGGGTTCCTTGAGGCGGAGGGAATCGTAGCGGATATCGATCTTGATCTCTGTAACAGCTGCGGGTTGTGCGAAAAGAATTGCCCCTATAGTGCAATCCAGTGGGTTGACGAGAAACCGCATGTGATCAAGGCCCTGTGTAAGGGCTGCGGTCTCTGCGCTGCAGATTGCCCCAAGAAGGCCGTCACCATCATCCATTACTCGGATAAGCAGATTCTCGCCCAGGTGGAGGCAGCCCTGGAGGAGAGGGCTGAGGAAAAAATCATCGGGTTCGTGTGCCACTGGTGCGCCCTGGGAGGGGTCGACATGGCAGGCGTGAGCAGGCTTCAGTACCCTCCCAACGCACGGCTCATACGGGTGATGTGTTCTGCTCGGGTTTCTATCGAGTTTATAGAGAGGGCCTTTGAGCTGGGAGCGGCAGGCGTACTGGTGGCGGGCTGTGAGTTTCCGACCTGTCACTATATCACGGGCAATTACGCAGCCGAGGAAAGGATCAAGAAGGCCAAGAGGAGATTGGCGAGAAAGGGATATGATCCCGATAGGCTCTGGAATGTCTGGTGCTCGGCCGCAGACGGCCCCAAGTTCGCCAATACCATGAGGGACATGGTAAAAGAGCTGGGATTCTGAGAATTTTCGATTTTTGATTTGCGATTTTGATAAAATCGTAAAAAGTCTCTCACTCGTCATGCCGGGCTTGACCCGGCATCCAGAACTTATTGGATTTACTGGATTCCGGCGCCTGCCCCGGACCACGATCCGGGGTTCGCCGGAATGACAAAAAAGGCAGATTTCAGACTTTTTACGAGTCCATCATGGTTGCTTCGAGAAAATCGGCAAAAGGGAAGTACACCAACCGCAAATCGCAAGGTTTAGATCGCAAATCGCAGATCAAAAATCGCAAATCGCAAATAAGGATATATGGTCGCTACAACAGGATTAGCTGAGAATATCGTCGATGACGTAAGCATGTTTCGTGCCTGCGAGCAATGCGGGCTCTGCAGCTCTGCGTGTCCCCTCACCGGGGTGGACGGCTTTAATATCAGAAGAGTGCTGAGACACGTGGAGCTTAATCTGGCAGAGGAGATTGCAGCCTCTCCCTATCCGTGGTCCTGCACTACCTGTGGAAGGTGCGAGGAGGTATGCCCCAACGGCATCGCCATCCTTGATATCATACGTCCTTTGCGTGCCCTCGGCCCACAGGAGCTCATCCCAGCTGCTCCCCCCTGTGTTGAGGCCTGCCCCGCAGGAATCGACATACCGGGCTACCTGAGATGTATCGCAGAGGGGAAGATCGATAAGGCCTACGCCTTGATCCGAGAAAAGGTGCCCTTTCCCGGTATCCTGGGCCGTGTCTGTACCCATCCCTGCGAGGATGCATGCAGAAGAGACGGGGTCAATGAGCCCATCTCCATATGCGCACTCAAGCGTTACGTAGCGGATCATGCAGCCCGTCTGACCGAGCAAGTATCGACCGTGGAAAAGGCTACCGGCCGCACCGTTGCGATTATCGGTGCCGGTCCTGCCGGTCTCACCGCTGCCTTTTACCTCAAAAGGAAAGGGCATGGCATTACCGTGTTTGAGGAGATGACCGAGCCGGGCGGGATGATGCGGTTCGGCATCCCCGATTTCCGCCTGCCCAAGAACGTGGTAGATAAGGAGATAATGGAGATCCTTGATCTCGGCATCGAGCTCAAGGTGAATCAGAGGATGGGAAGGGATTTCGACCTGGAAAGTCTCAAGGTCGGTGGCTACGAAGCCGTGTTCATCGCAGTGGGCGCACAGCTCAGCAAGAGGATAAACCTCCAAGGTGGAGATCTTGACGGCGTGCTATGGGGCCTCGATTTTCTGCGCGAGGTGAACGAAGGCAAGGCGGTTACCCTCAGGGATCATGTGCTCGTGGTCGGGGGTGGCAATGTGGCTATTGATGTGGCGCTCACCGCCTTGCGGCTCGGCGCCAATGAGGTGACCCTTGCCTGCCTGGAATGCAGGGAGGAGATGCCGGCCAACCAGTGGGAAATTGTGCAGGCCCTTGAAGAAGGCGTTATAATCATGCCCTCATGGGGGCCTCACAGGATACTGGAGGAGGGTGGAACGATTACCGGTGTCGAGCTGGTGCGGTGTACCTCGGTGTTCGATGAGCAGGGAAATTTCTGCCCAACCTTTGCAAACCTTCGGGAAACGGTGAAAACCGAGCAGGTGATCCTCGCCATAGGGCAATCCCCTGATTTTTCATGCATCGACGCCCAAGGAGGAAAACTGGTTCAGAATGACTGCATCGTATATGATGCAGAAACCCTTGAAACCGGGATGCACGGCGTATTTGTCGGCGGCGATGCGGCCATAGCCCCCGGCACCATTATCCACGCCATCGCAGCAGGAAGGAGGGCCGCATCCTCCATCGATACGTACCTGGGAGGGGACGGCGATATCTCCGAATCGGGAATGGGCAATGCTGCATCCGTGGAACACGGGACTGCCTCCCAGGAATATACGGGGAAACGGGAGGCGGGCTTTGCAGATCTCAAGAGGGAGCCTATGCCCACTCTCCCTCTTGAGCAAAGGCATGAGGGTTTTTGCGAGGTTGAGCTCGGTTTCGATGGAGAGCAGGCAAAGCGAGAGGCAAAGCGGTGCCTCCAGTGCGATCTAGAGATACGCCTTGCCCAAGAATGGATGGAACGGAAGACGAAGAAGGTTGATGAAGCACATTAGGTTGCGGGAAATCTTTGTTTGAACCCGGTTCAGGCGCTTAACCAGTAATCTACTTTTTCAACTCATCCCACTTGTAATCGATCAGCTCCAGAAGCACGCCGTTTACGGACTTCGGGTGAATGAAGGCGAATTCACAATCCCTGAAAGGCCTGGCGCCCCCGATAAAGGAATAGTCCTTTGCCTTCAGTTCCTCTATGGCCTCCCTGGTGTTATCCACATTGAAACTCAGGAGCATAATGCCCTCGCCGTGCCGCTCGATAAACGTGGCGACATCACCGTCCGGCGAGGTGGATTCCATCAACTCAAAGCCTACCTCACCCAGCCAGTATCGAGCCACCCTGATCTTCTCCGGCTCGTCCACATAGGGATCATCGGGCTCCGGCTTGCCGAGAATAGGCTCCCAGATCTTTCGGGCCTCATCAAGGTTTTTTACCGCGATGCAGATGTGATCGATCTTGTTTACCTTCATCGCTTTCTCCTTTGTATAAGTCTGAGGCTACTATTAATCTTTCCTTCTAAAAAGTTACCAGCTCAAGGGGAATGGAAATCGCATGATCCGGGCATATGAATCCGCATTCATTGCAGTCCTCGCACAGAAACTCGGTGACCACAATCCTTTCC